>JAICGQ010000004.1 GCA_025923035.1 Pyrinomonadaceae bacterium
CCTGAACACCGCGTCTCTTACCTGCGCTGCCAACTCTTCGTCGAGCAACCTTCGCAGCGGCGTATGCCGTGGCGGAGCCTCCGGCTCTTCGGTCATCTCGTCGAGCCCGGTCTCGCGTCCCGTACTTCTGAAATGCTTCAAGGCCAGGTTCCTGGCGATCGCATAAAGGTACGTTCTCAGCGCGGCACGTTCCGGATGAAAGCCTTCAGGCCTGCGAATCAAGCTAAGAAAGCAGTCGTGCGTGACGTCTTCCGCAATTTCAATGGAACCGAGGAGCCGATAGGCAAAGCGAAAAATCGGTTCCCGGTAACGATCGTACAACTCTAAGAAAGCCGCCTGGTCGCCCTTCCCTGCCTTCTGCAGCAAGAGCTCGTCTGTGGTTCTCTCGGGCAATCAAGCACTCGATCCTGCAGGAATTGCTTCCTACTGTAGTTACCAAAACCCTGATAAAAGTTACGGTCTGGTCGGGAAAAAATGCGCGCGCAAGAAATATTAATCCCGCAAAGGCGGCAAGTACATAAGTCTTTTAGGAATTTGCCGGTTCCCCAGACCGCCGCTACTGCTTTGCCAACCAGGGCTTAGGATGCACTTAAAAGCGAAACGGTTGACGCGTCGACTCGCGGTTGACGCCTAAACTCACGGCATCTAAGATGTTTTGCTCCCTGTCGGCTCTGTAACTATTGAGTGGAAGACCCCGTTTTTAACCTCAACATGTCGATAGCATCCACAATTCCGATTTCTGCCCGTTTATTTGCGAAGGCGGCGGCTTTGCTGCTGACGCTCCTGCTGCTGACGCCACCAGCCCTAGCCCAGTCGCCGAATGAGCCGCAACGCGAGCAATTGCTCAACGGCCTTCGCCTGCTGCTCTGGGAAAGGCCCGGAAGCTCCGAAGTTTTGCTGAAACTCCGGCTAAATAGCGGCGCCGCGTTCGATCTTGCCGGCAAGTCAGGTCAGATGGCGCTGCTCGGCGATCTGTTGTTTCCCGATCCGAACACGGTCGAGTTTTTCACCGATGAGATGGCCGGAAAACTCGAAGTCGTCGTCAACTACGATTCGACGACGATCACGATGATCGGAAAGACGGCCGAGTTCGCGTCGATGGTGGAGGTGCTGCGCAATGCTTTGCTGGCCACGCAGTTGACCCCGGAAGTCATTACTCGTATACGCGACGCCAGAATCAAGACGCTTAAGGACGCCGCGATTGCTCCGTCGTTAATTGCCGACCGCGCGATCGCCGCGCGACTATTCGGTGATTTCCCTTACGGACGTTCGATAAATGGCACGCCTGAAGATCTTGCTCGCGTCGATCGCTCGGATCTGATGCTCGCGCGCGAACGCTTTCTCAACTCAAATAACGCAACCTTGGCGATCGTCGGCGGCATCACGCGCGCACGCGCATTGCGAACATTGCGTCAATTGCTCGGGCCATGGCGCAAAAGTGAGAGCGTTGTGCCCACTACGTTCCGACAACCAAAAGCACCGGATGCGCGAACATTAATCGTGAACGTGCCTGGGCCAGCCGCCGAGGTTCGCGTGGCCGTACGCGGAGTTTCACGAACTGATCCCGACTACTTCGCCGCGAAGGTCCTGGCGAAACTGGCGGAGCAACGCTGGCAGGGATTGACACCGGAACTCGTGAAGCAGCCAGTGTTTGCGAGGAGCGATAGCCACGCATTGCCCGGTGCTTTCGTGATGGGCGCCTCAGTTAATTCGCAAGCAGCGGCGGACTCGCTCGCCAACGCGCGAAAAGTGATGGATTCGCTAATCGCGACGCCCGCCACGACCGCCGAGCTGGACCGCGCGAAAACCGAGGCCATCGGCGACATCTCCGGTCCACTCTCAAAACCGGACGCGATGCCCGATCCGTGGCTCGATCTCGACACGTATTATCTGTCAGCTTTACAGGATCAGATGGCGCTGCTGCGTAGCGTCACCGCGCAGGACATACAGCGCATCGCTACGCGGCTTTTCAAAGACGCAAGCGTGGCGTCGATCGTCTTAGGCGAAACATCGCCTTTAAAAGCCGCACTTGAGGGACGATTTCAGTACGAGGTTCTTGGTGAGATGGCGACTCCAACTCCTTCTCCGAAACCACCGGCGACACCTGGCAAAAAAGACAGTCCCAGGTAATCACAAATTGTTTGCAAGCGTCTTGCAACCAAACCTCCATCAGTTTTGGCTTAACTGTGCCTGAGAACGAAAGTGCCGCAAACGAGCATGCGGGCCGCGTTCGCGAGATGTTTGCCAGGATCGCGACTCGGTACGATCTTTTAAACCACATACTCTCCGCGAACATCGATAAACGATGGCGGCGAATCGTGGCGACAAAATTGCGTGAGAAGCTTTCGGCGAAAGAGCCGCGCGTACTTGACGTCGCCTGTGGTACCGGGGATCTGTCACTCACGTTGTTTGAAATTACAGGAGCACGAGTTGTTGGCACTGACTTTTGCCGGCCGATGTTGGCAATCGCTGCCGGTAAGACTTCGCGTCAAGTGCCACTGATTGAGGGCGACGCTTTGCGGCTTCCCTTTCGGAGTGGCTCGTTCGACGCTGTGACGATCGCTTTTGGTTTGCGAAATCTGTCGAGCGTCGAGAACGGTCTTGCGGAACTATGCAGGGTTTTGAAACCGGGCGGCTGGGTGGCAGTGCTCGAGTTTTCCAGACCTTCTAACGCAATCGTTCGGGCCTTTTATGGCCTGTACTTTCGAAATGTGTTGCCGGTGCTGGGTGGCGTCGTTAGTGGTTCGTTGAGCGCCTACGTTTATCTACCGGCGTCGGTGCAGAAATTTCCGGACCAGGAACAGCTCGTGCTCCTGATGAAACAGGCAGGTTTCGATCAGGTTCAATATCAGAACCTGACAGGCGGGATCGCTGCCCTTCACATGGGCAGGCGATCGCAGGCATAGGTTTTCAAGGATTGGTTGCAGCGCTTTAGTTTGCAACCAGATACGTAGTCACGGGGTAAGGTTTCGGTAAGCGCGCGGTTGTCGGGGCTGTGCGAGTATTGAACCCACCCCGGGCTACGTTTTTATTTTTGGGTTCACTTTATTTTTGGCATCCGTGTTATCAGCGGTTTCAGTTCTGGTAGAATCCCCGCGGATTGAAAACCAAGCTCCGGCATAGCATCCTCGGCGGCCTTCGTCGCGTACTCATTCTCTTACTGGTTGTCTGGACCGTCGTCTCGCTGGTGACGCTGCTCATCGAGCTGGTCCCGGGCGATCCAGCCGTCGCGATTCTTGGCGAGCAAGCAACGCCTGAACAGTTCGCACAGTTTCGCGAAAAGCACGGACTCGATCGTCCTCCCTTCTTCTTCTCCTTCCCCCGCGACACAAACGGCGAAAGACATTTTGTCTGGCATGGCGCCGACAATCGTTACACCGATTACTGGGCAGCGCTGTTGCGCGGCGACATGGGACGATCGTTCCGCAACGACCGCTCAGTTAAAGACCTAATCTTCGAACGCTACCCGGCGACGATCGAGCTCGCGATCTTCGCGATGCTCATCGCGATTTTGATCGCAATCCCGCTCGGCGTTATCGCCGGCACGAATCGTGGGACCTTGATCGATAACGCCGCGTCCGTGATCGCCTTGCTCGGCATCAGTCTGCCGAGTTTCGTAATCGGTCCGATGCTGGTCTACGTTTTCGCTGTCAAACTTCGCTGGCTCGCTCCGTCAGGCCGTTTCGAATGGAGCGACATCATTCTTCCTGCTTTCACACTCGGCGCGGCATTGTCGGCAATCCTGACGCGCATGGTTCGATCTTCAGTAATTGAAGAGTTGGGAGAAGATTACGTGCGCACCGCGCGGGCGAAAGGCCTCAACGAGCGCACGGTCGTTTACAAACACGTGCTGAAGAACGGTCTGATTCCCGTCGTTACGATCCTTGGCTTGCAACTCGGCGTACTGCTGGCGGGCGCGATCATCACCGAGAAAATCTTTGGCTGGCCGGGTTTGGGTCTGCTCCTGGTCGAGGACGGAATCGGCAAGCGCGATTACCGCGTCGTCCAGGGATGCGTGCTGGTAATCAGCATGACTTACATCATCGCGAACCTGCTGACTGACATGGTCTACCGTTGGCTCGATCCGCGTATCCGCGTCAGTTAAATAAGAATGAATCGACTGACAATCATCGGATTGGTAATCGTCGCGGTGCTCGTCATCGTCGCGGTATTTGCGCATTGGATCGCGCCGCACGACATCAGCACCACCAATCTCGCCATGCGTTATCTGCCGCCTTCTTCGGAACACTGGTTCGGGACCGACTCAACCGGGCGCGACATTTTTTCACGCGTGGTTTTCGGCGCACGCATTTCGTTGCAGGTCGGGCTCGTGGTCGTTGCTGTTTCGGCACTGATTGGCACGTTGATGGGCGCGATTTCGGGCTACTACGGCGGGTGGGTCGATCGTTTTGTGTCCGGTTACTTGTTTAATGTGTTTCTTGCGTTTCCCGGACTGTTGCTGGCGATCGCGATGGTTGCATTTCTCGGTGCCGGCCTGAACAAACTGATTCTCGCGTTGTGCATCATCGGCTGGGTGGGTTACGCCCGACTCATCCGCGGGCAGGTTTTGAAAGTTCGTGAATACGACTTCGTCCAGGCCGCTCGAGCGCTCGGCGCGAGCGACGCACGCATCCTGTTCATTCACATACTCCCCAACGCGATTCAACCGTTGATCGTGCAGGCAAGCCTGGGAATGGCCGGTGCAGTCCTCTCCGAAGCGGCATTATCGTTCCTTGGCCTGGGCGTCCCACCACCAGCGCCGTCCTGGGGCGTAATGATCGAAGAGGCCCGCGATCTTTCAACCTTACAAGCCGCCCCGCACGCACTCATCTTCCCCGGCATTGCCATCGCCTTAACCGTCCTCGCCTTCAACTTCATCGGCGACGGCCTTCGCGAATATCTCGACCCCCGCCAACGAACGAGGTGAACGATCCATGCACGTGTTTGACACGCCTGAACCTCAAGGCTAACATCCACAGCGATTTAAATGATGCGCGCAGCTGAAAGCGTTCTCGATCTCATCGGGCAAACTCCTCTGCTTCATATCTCTCGTTTCGCGCCACCACCACTCGCCGGAGTTTACGCAAAAATTGAATGGCTGAATCCCGGCGGATCCATTAAGGATCGCGCCGCACTGGGAATGATTCTCGACGCCGAAGACAAAGGATTACTCCGACCCGGCGCAACGATTATCGAACCAACTGCCGGCAATACCGGAATCGGCCTCGCCCTCGTGGGAGTCGCACGCGGTTACCGTGTTATCCTCTGCGTCCCGCGTGGTTTCGCTGAAGAGAAGATGAAGCTGATTCAGGCGTTGGGCGGCGAAATTGAGTACGTGTCAAACGAAGCGGGTATGCAGGGCGCGATCGACCGTTGTCGCGAACTGTCAGATTCGATCAAAGGCAGCTTCGTGCCGCAGCAGTTTGAGAATGCCGCGAACCCGTGTTTTCATGAACGAAGCACTGGACGCGAAATCATCGATCAGATGAACGGCCGGATCGACGCTGTCGTGATCGGCGCGGGAACATCCGGAACGTTCGTCGGCGTTTCGCGCGCGGTGCGCAGGATAAATAAGGACGTTTTATGCGTCCTCGTTGAACCGGAAGGATCGATTTACGGCGGCAAACCACCGGGTCCGAAGAAAGTCGAAGGCATCGGGCAGCGGGATTTTATTCCGAAGATCTACGACGCTTCGCTCGCTGACGAGATCATGATGGTGTCGGACGTGGACGTTTGCGATGCCCTTAAGAAGATCGCCCGGCTCGAAGGACTTCTCGGCGGGTGGTCCACCGGCGCAGCAGCCGCGGCGTCTTACAAGATCGCCGAGCGACTCGGAACCGGGAAGAACATCGTCACTGTCTTCCCCGACGGCGCGGAACGTTATCGCAGCCAGGGTATTTTCGATGAACTTTGCACTTAGTGCTTTGTACTTTGTTCGCTGACGCAACAGCTACACAAAAAGCAAACAAAGAACAAAGCACAAAGAACTAAAGACCAATACTATGGGATTCGCAACCACAGCAATTCATACCGGATCCGAACCCGACGAAGCCACCGGCGCAGTCACGGTTCCGATCTATCAGACGTCAACCTACGCCCAGGACGCACTCGGAAAACATAAAGGCTACGAGTACGCGCGCACACAAAACCCGACGCGCTCGGCGCTCGAACGCAACGTCGCCGCACTCGAAGGCGCACGCTTCGGGTTCGCCTTCGCCTCCGGCATGGCCGCGATCGACGCCACGTTGCGGCTCGTGAAAGCCGGTGAACACGTTGTCGTCTCCGACAATACTTACGGCGGCACCGCGCGTCTCTTCAATCGCATCCTGACGAACTACGGCCTCGAGTTCGATTACGTCGACACATCCGATTCACTCAACGTCGAAGCAGCGATCAAACCCAACACGAAAATGGTGTTCATCGAAACACCGACGAATCCGGTGATGATCGTCACCGATCTGAAAGAAGTGAGCGAGATCGCACACCGTGCCGGGGCACGCGTCGTTTGCGACAACACGTTCATGTCGCCATATCTGCAGCGTCCACTCGAATTCGGCGTCGATATCGTGGTCCATTCAACCACGAAATATCTGAACGGCCACTCGGATGGCGTCGGCGGCATCGTCGTCCTGAACGACGAAGAAGACGCGAACTGGATCGGCTTCGTTCAGAACAGCGCCGGCGCGATTCTTTCGCCGTTCGATTCGTGGCTCGTGATGCGCGGCACCAAAACGCTGGCATTGCGCATGGAACAGCATGACAAGTCGGGCCGCGCAGTTGCGGCGTTTCTCGAAGAGCATCCGAAAGTGCAAAAGGTTTACTATCCCGGTTCGGCGTCGCACCCGCAGCATGCGCTCGCGAGCCGGCAACAACACGGATTCGGCGGGATGGTCGCGTTCGACGTGGGTTCGCTAGCCAACGCCCGCACCGTGCTGGAGTCTGTTAAGCTCTGCACGCTTGCGGAAAGTCTGGGCGGCGTGGAGACGCTGATTTCGCATCCCGCGACGATGACGCACGCCTCGGTCGACGAAGCGAAACGGCATCGGATCGGCATTACCGACGGACTGGTGCGAATCTCAGTCGGGATTGAAGATACAGACGATATAATCGCCGACCTCGATCAGGCGCTGGAGAAAATCTAGCGAGTCTTTGGTGTTTTGTGCCCGATCTTCGCGCGTTTAGATTAGAAGGAGGCGCGAACAGAGTACAAAGCCCAGCTACTGAGGCGGTTTTTTACTGGAGTGACAGCAAAACAACAGAGAGGTTACAATTACGCCGTTCTCAACCTTTAGCAGACTCCCTGATACGCTCTCCTTATGATCGTAGAGTTATACGCCAAAACAGACGTCGGCCGGGTGCGACGCGGTAACGAAGACAACTTCCTGGTCCTCGATCTATCGACAGAACAAACATGGACCGGCACCGACGGCGCCAATCCTCCCGATAAACTCACGCGGTTCGATCTTGGCGACAGAGGACTCGTGCTCGTCGTATCAGACGGCATGGGCGGCGCGCTCGCAGGGGATGTGGCCAGCCGCATGGCAGTCGACTCGGTCAAGGAGATGCTGATCGGCAGCGAGGGCAACGTCTCATGCGATCCGGAATTGGACCTCGTAGAGTGTTTGAAGAACGCGACGATCTACGCGAACCTCGCAATTCATCACCGCAGTCAGGAAGACTCGCGTTGCGCCGGTATGGGCGCGACGTTCACGGGCGCCGCGATCAGGGGCGATAGCCTGGATCTCGTTCAGGTCGGCGACAGTCGTGGTTACATCATCCGCAAGGACCACATCCGACTCGCCACAAAAGACCAGTCGCTGGTCCAACAACTCGTCGACGTGGGCCAGATCAGCGAGTCGGAAGCGGAAACGCACATGTTCCGCAACGTCATTCTGCAAGCGCTGGGCGCGCAAAGCGACGTCGCGCCGGTGACGGGAAAGATTCGTCTGCGACAGGGCGACGTGGTCCTGCTCTGCAGCGATGGACTTTCCGGGAAACTGCGATCAGATGATATTCAGAAGATCGTCGTGAACAGCCAGGGCGACTTATCGAAGGCGTGCGACTTGCTGGTCGAAGAAGCCAACAACCGCGGTGGTGAAGACAACATCACGGTCGTACTGGCGCGCTTCGACGGCGACGATCTCGAAGCCCCCGCCACCGATCGCATCACCATCGAACTTCCCCCACTCGAAGAAGACAAAACCCTCGACGACAACTACGAGGCCGACACCGAACCTCACTAGCATTTTCCTTCGCGCGTTTTTCTTTCGTCACTTCGAACCCGCCCAATCGTCCCGCCGCCCACGTGCAATGACGTCGTCTATTGCCGCAAGTGTCCATTCGGAGTGGTTTAGGTGACGGTGGGACATGAGGTCGAGATTATCTCAGCTTTGGGAGCGGCAAATTGGATAATGGCTTGCCGCACAAACACGGCTTATCCGACCTTTTCAGTCTTCGCTCTCGGGTAGGGCTTTGGGGCGCCAGTCTGGTTCTCCGCCCACTCTTTTGACATAGATTGAGGCGCCTTCGACGCTGTCGACGCAGACGCGTTCGCCGGCTTCGAGGGGTGGTTCACCGGCAGCGGGGTAGGCGGTCCAGGTCGAGCCAAAGACCTTTACTGCGCCCTCGTGAAGAGCGCCTTTGCTCGAGGAGACGACGGTCCCGATTTTTCCCGGAAGCGCGTCGACGCCGCTGCGCAGCGATTGCCCCGTCTTCTCGCGTGAGAAGTAGTTGATGAAGATCGTGCGTGAGGCGGCGGTCAGCCCGACCGAGACAACGGCGAAGATCATGAACTGAATCAACAGGTTGTCAATGCCGACCAGGCCGGCGAATGCCGCGGCGAGCGCGCCGATGCCGAACCACAGCAGCACGAAACCAGACGTGAAGATCTCCGCCACGATCAGTATCGCGGCCAGTACACTCCACAAAACCCAGAACCATTCGCTCATCGTTGTCTCAGCAGCACTGATTCAGAATCAACTAACCTTTGAAAATGTTCTTCATCACGAACCAAATGTTCGCCGGGCGCTCCGCCAAGCGCCGCATGAAGTAAGGATACCAGTGTTTTCCATATGGAACATAGACGCGCATGTTGTAACCGTCGCGTGCTAACTGCCGTTGCAGATCGCGCCTGATGCCGTAAAGCATTTGAAACTCAAACTTCTCTTTTCCAATCCCCTCGCGCGTCGCAAAGTCAATCGTCGCATCGATCATCTTCGGATCGTGCGTGGCGATGCCGTGATAGACACCACTCGACAACAAAAGCTGCATCACCTTGACGTAGTTATCGTCGACGTCTTTCTTGTCAGGAAACGCAACTTCCGGCGGCTCGCTGTACGCGCCTTTGCAAATCCGAATACGCGCCGGCAATTTCAACAACTCCTGAGCGTCCGCGTACGTCCGTCGCAAGTATGACTGCAAAACGATCCCGACGTCATTCAAATCAAACTCCGAACGCAGACGTTTGAAGATATCGATCGTCGCCTGCGTCACGTTCGACCCCTCCATATCGACGCGCACGAAGTTGCCACGCTGCTGCGCGTCGACGACCACACGCCGCGCATTCTGGTACGCGAGTTCCTGGTCCAAGCCGAGCCCAAACTGCGTCAGCTTGATCGAAACGTTGGATCGAATGCGTGTCGCTTCGATCTGCTGCAAGATCCGCAAATACTCTTCCACTTCCTTGTTCGCTTCATCCGCGTTATCCACCGACTCGTTCAAATGATCGAACGAAGCAGTGCAATTCTCGGCGTTGATCTCGCGAATGTAAGGAATGACCTCGTCGATCGTTTCACCGGCGACGAAGCGAGTGGTTAGTTTTTTAAAAAAACTGAATCGAGTGGCAAAATCCTTGAGGCCCTCTTGCCCCGACAGCCAAATCAGCGCGCTTCTCGTTACCATCTAATCCGCGGTCCTAAACTTTCTCCCAAGTTAGTTGAGCGTTCCAAGAAAAACACGGATCTCCGTCGTTGTGCTATTCTTGGCGGGTTTTTCTCCAGCCCGAGGAGGAATAATTGCACACCACCAGCAGAACAAGGAACGGCGCTCAATGCGACTGAAGCTGGTAATAATCGCTTCATTGCTCGCCGCCGTGGTTGGCGCCGGCGCCAGTATCGCGCTGGTTTTAGGTGTTCTCGCAGTAAAGTCGTTGTCGAGCCCGGGGCTGTTGGCAACTTCGACGCTGCTTCTTCCGATCGCCGCAATCGTCTTCGCCTCAATCTTTGTCTACCGCCATACCGCCAGACGACGAAAGCTTCAGGCGTTTCTCACTGCACTGCTGGCGACGTTGCTCACCCTCTCGATCTTCATGCTGACTTCAGTTCTGACTTCTCGCAGTCGCCTGGTAGAACCACTTCGACCTGGTCCACACGTCGCTTCTTAACTCTCGACTCTCTTCAATCCAATCTCAGTTTGAACTGGACGCAAGGCATCGATCACGAAGCGAATGTGTTCGTCGAGATTGACTCCCAACTCTTCAACACCTTGCTTGATGTCGTCGCGATTTACGGATCGCGCAAAAGCTTTGTCTTTCAGTTTCTTCTTGACTGACGAGACTTCCATATCGTCGAGACTACGCGACGGCCTCACCAGCGCGCACGCTACCAGAAAACCGCAGAGTTCGTCGGTGGCGAAAAGCGCGCGGGCCATGTCGGTGTCGCGCGGGACTCCGGTGTAAGTTGCGTGGCCCATGATCGCGCGAATGATGCGTTCGGAATAACCGCGGCCGCAGAGAATGTTCGCGCCCGTAAACGGATGCTGGTCCGCGCTGGGAAACATCTCGTAGTCGAAGTCGTGCAGCAATCCGACTTGTCCCCACTCATCCTCATCGGCGGGGCCGTCGTTGTAGCGTTTCGCGCAGGCGCGCATGGCGGTTTCCACGGCTAGGGCGTGCTTACGCAGGCTATCGCCCTTCGTGTACTCACACAACAACTCCCAGGCAGCGGCTCGATCAGGCATTCGTATTGTGACTAAGACTTACTTGGTTCCGGTCGCAAGATAACCGGGGCGCGCGCGAATCATAACATCCTTGCGCGTGCTTGCCACCTTGATCCGGCGGTAGCGATCGTCGTGTTTCTTGTCGAGTGGGTAGTAGCCGAGCATGTATTGAGTGCGAAGTTCGGCGGCGATTTGCGCGAACGCATCCGGCAATGAGGCGAGTGTGTCGGCGCGCAGGAGGCGTCCGCCTGATTTATCGGCGATCGCTTTGAGATAGTCGTCTGCCTTTCCGTAAGCCATGTCCAGCATGCGATTGATCTCGTCGTCAGGTCGCGTGGTTCGTCTGCTGGTCGTCGAAGACGGATCGGGCTGACCCGGGATGCGTCGACGATCCGGTAGCCTGTTTTCAGCAGTCCCGCGATCATCCGGCGGCATGCTGCCGGGAATCTGTTCACGGTCGCCTGGCTGCGGATAACGCCGATCCCGGTCGTTCGGATCCGTACGCTCGCGGCCGACCTCGCGCCGTCGCCGCAAGATATCTTCGGGCAACGGCAAACCGAATGGACCTGTGCGTTGCGTTCCGGTGGTTGGAATCGGTTCTCCACCGGGAAACGTCGGCGCGGTGGTGCCACTCGGCGGACGCTGGATCACTTCGCGTGTGGGCAGTGTCGGCGTCATCTGTCCAGCTTGTTCACGTGCGAGGGCTTCGGTGGTGGCGCGAGTCTCGTACCGAATGGGATAAACGATCACGCCTTCTTCGTCGAGATTGCGAAGCGTTCCGTCGAACGTGGCGCTATCGCTGTGCCAGTCCATGCCGTCGCTGAAGAGTACGATGGCTTTGCGACCTTGAATTCGGCGGACGTTATTCAATGCGATTTCAAACGCGTCGTAAACCTTGGTTCCCGAGCCCGATCGCGTGCTGTTGATGGCGGTCCGGAGTGTTTCCCTGTTGCTCGTGAATTCGTTCAAGTCGCGTACTTCATCGTCAAACGAGATGATCTTGACGCGGTCGGCTGGTTGCAACTGTTGGACAAAGGAAAAGGCCGCGTTCTGGATTTGTTTGAGGTTGTCTTTCGTGCTGGAGCTCGTGTCGAGCAACAGGATTACGTGAAAAGGCTGCGCAACTTTCCCGAAGAACGCGATCTCGTGCCCAACGCCGTCTTCCATGAGCTTGAATTCGTCTTTAGTGAGGTCGGTGATGTAAAGGCCGTTGATTGACGTTACGATGACCGGCACCATCACCAGGTTCGTGTCAATCTTGACGGTGTCCTCCACGTCCTGAGCAGCGGAGATGGCGACGCAGATCCCAATCAGAACCGCGGAAAAAAATGCACGTGAAGCAGAAGAAAGCATTTGGGTCCTCCTCACGCAAGCCCGGGCAGAATCAGAATCGAAGCGAAAAGCAGGAAAGCCGTGTCGGCGCTAGGATGTTCGGCCAAAGCATAACGTTTCCCCCGGTGGAATTGCCAATTGCAAATCGGCAATCGGCAATTGGCGATTGGCAATGCTAGAATGCGATTCCGGTTTATCCCCAATGAGGTCCTTACTGCTCGCAGTTCTGGCGGCATATCTGATAGCCGCAATCCACTCCATTCTGGCGTTCGTCAACAAAAGACGCTCGCTCCAGCGGGTCGCGGAGTGGTCGATGGCTGTCGGGTTCGTGCTGCACACCGCCGTGCTGATCGACGACTGGGCAGTCGACGGACACTATCCGCTATTCGGATTGCGAGAGACGTTGTCGTTTCTGTCGTGGGCGCTGGTCGGCAGTTACGCCCTCGTGCTCTATCACTATCGGGCGCAGGCAGTCGGCGCACTGGCGATGCCGGTGATTTGCATCCTGACCTCTGCCGCGCTGCTGATCAGTCCCGACCCGAGCGCCTCCGCCGCTGCCTTTTCGACGACGTGGCTGTTTCCGATCCACACGACGCTGCTGGTCTTCGCTTACGCGGCATTCTTCATAGTTTTCATGGCCAGCGTGATGTACCTGATCCAGGAACGCGAACTCAAAGTTAAAACGTTCAGCGGCTTCTTTCATCGCCTGCCGGCGCTGCGCACGATGAACGAGATCTCGACCCACGCTGCGGCAGTCGGACTGACACTGCTCACGCTCGGACTCGTCGCCGGAGTTTTCTGGAGCTGGTCGTTGCACGGGAAAATGTGGCGTAACGATCCGAAAGAGATTTTCGCAGTCCTTACGTGGCTGCTTTACTTCGTCCTCGCGATGTTTCGTTCGACAGCAAACTGGCGCGGACGTCGAGCGGCGTGGCTTGGCGTACTCGGCTTTGTCCTCGTGCTGTGCACGTTTTTGATCGCTCCGCTGTTGGGGAGTTACCACGTGTTTGGTCTCGCATTGAAGTAAGTTCGATGAGGTCACTCAACCGATGTCCATAGTCCTGATCGGAGTCAATCACAAAACAGCTCCGGTCGAGATCCGCGAACGGCTCGCGTTTGACGACGCGGCATGCGCGGCCGGATTGCGCACGCTCGTCGACGGCGAACTGGTGCGCGAAGGACTGATCGTGTCGACCTGTAATCGCGTCGAGATTCTGAGCGCGACGGCCAACGAGCAGATCGATCTTGGCGCCGGACGTGTCACAGAGTTTCTCGATACGTCGGGCAACTTGCCGCCCGGTTTTCTGAAGGACCATCTCTATCGTCACACTGATGAAGAAGCAGTGCGCCATCTGTTTCGCGTCGCCTCGTCATTGGACTCGATGGTCGTGGGTGAACCGCAGGTGCTGGGCCAGGTGCGCCACGCGTATTCGCTGGCGGTGGAAGCAGGAACAGCGGGCAGAATTCTCAACCGGTTGGTCCATCACACGTTTCGCGTTGCCAAGCGAGTACGAACCGAAACGGGCATCGCCGCGAGCGCGGTTTCTATCAGTTACATGGCAGTCGAACTCGGTAAAAAGATCTTCGACTCCTTGAAAGGCTGCACGGTGATGCTGATCGGCGCCGGTGAGATGGCGGAACTCTCTGCGAAACATCTCGTGAACGCCGGAGCGACGCGCGTGATGATCGCCAATCGCACGGAAGCCGCTGCCCGACAGCTCGCCAATCAGATCGGCGCCGCTACGAGCGTTCCTTTCGAGCAACTCGACGAACATCTCCACGAGGCCGATCTGGTTATCTGTTCGACCGGCGCGCCTGAATACGTGTTGACCGAAGCGTACATCCGCAAAGCCATGTCGCGGCGACGTAAACGGCCAACTTGTCTCATCGACATCAGCGTGCCGCGCAATATCGATCCCGCCACCGGCAAAGTGCCGAATGTCTACCTCTTTGACATCGACGACCTCGAGAACGTGATCTCGTCGAACATTCGCGAGCGCGAGCGTGAAGCGGAGCGTGCCGAACTGATCGTGCAATCGGAGGTGATGCAGTTTCAGCAGGCGCTCCGACTGATGGACGTAGGACCGAGTATCGGCGCCATGCGTGAAAAGTTTCAGGACGTTGCGCGCGCCGAACTGGCGAAACAGCGAAAGAAACTCGGACCGCTGACGAAAGAACAGGAAGCGGCAGTGGAGTCGCTATTGATGTCGACCGTCAACAAGATTGCCCATCCGATCATGGACCAGATGCGACGGTTATACGGGACGAGCGATGCGGACGCCGCACCGGCGCCGAACGATCTGATTGATCTCGAGGAATAGTCGTCGTATGTCTCGCTCGCTTGTCATCGGCTCACGGGGATCCAAACTCGCTTTGTGGCAAGCGGAACAAGCCAAAGCCCGCCTGTTAGCACTGTATCCCGAGATCGACGTCCGCATCGAAATCATCAAAACAACCGGCGACGTTAAAACCGATCCGTTGTCCGTGATCGGTGGGAAGGGTGTGTTCACGAAAGAGCTGGAGGATGCGCTGCTCGATCGCCGTATCGATCTCGCGGTCCATTCGTTGAAAGATTTGCCGACCGTGCTGCCTGATGGTTTGACGATTAGCGCGATCTGCAAGCGCGACGATCCGCGCGATGCGTTGGTAGTTCGCGACGATCTGAAAGGACGGAGCGGCTCGATTCTGAATCTGCCGGAGAATGCAGTCGTCGGCACGTCGAGTCAGCGTCGACTGGCGCAATTGAAATCGTTGCGAGCAGACGTTGTAGTTAGAGATGTTCGGGGCAACGTCGATACGCGACTGAGAAAGCTCGACGAAGGGCAATACGATGCGTTGATACTCGCGTCCGCGGGTTTGCGGCGACTGGAGTTGGACGATCGGATCAACGCGGCGATCTCGCCCGAGGAGATGGTCCCGGCCGTGGGCCAGGGCGCAATCGCGATCGAGACGCGGGCGGATGATGAGTTCACCGTTGAGACCACCGGCGACCTGGACCACGAGGAGACGCGACTGTGTTGTTTAGCAGAGCGCGCGTTTCTGCGGAGCCTTGGTGGCGGCTGTCAATTTCCCATTGCCGGTCACGCGATCATAGACAATGAAGAATTGAAGCTGGATGGACTTGTAGCAACGCCGGACGGCGCGAAGATTCTGCGTGATCAATTCTCAGGTTCGCCGAGAAACGCGGAGGAAATCGGATTGTCTTTAGCGACACATTTGATCGATCGCGGCGCCAATTCCCTGCTCAATCCGCGTTAAAAATGAAACATCCGCTGGCAGGACGAACGATCGTCGTAACTAGAGCTTCGTCACAAGCAGGTGACTTTATCAATACGTTGGAGAGTTTTGGCGCTACTGTCATCTCCTGCCCCACGATCGAAATCGCCGAACCGGAAAACTACGAACGTCTTGACGAAGCGATCGATCATCTCTACGGCTACGACTGGATCGTCTTCACCAGTGCAAACGGCGTCGAATACTTCCTGCGACGTTTGCAGACTCGCGGCGTCGGCGTCGAAGAACTCGACGAACTAAAAGTCTGTGCGATCGGTGAAGCGACGGCCGAGAAACTTCGCGATGCCCACGTTCACGTCGATCTGATTCCGTCACAAGCGAAGGCGGAGGGCGTCTTTTCAGCATTGAGCGATTTCGCGGGAGGCGAAGAACAACTCCACGGCTTGAACATCCTGATCCCCCGTGCAGCGGTCGGTCGTGACTACCTGCCGAAGTCACTGGAAGAAGCAGGCGCACGCGTCGACGTCGTCACCGCGTACCGCACCGTCGTTCCCGCAGATCTTGATCGTGGCCGGCTAAGCGCGATGCTCACCGGCAGCGCCGACTGCATCGCCTTCATGAGTTCATCGAGCGTGAAAAACCTCGCCCTGCTTTTCGACACACACGATCTCGGCGAGAAATTGCGCGGACTTATCATTGCCTCGATCGGCGACGTTACCACCGCTACTGCCGTCGATTACGGCTTGCAAGTCCACATCCAACCACACGAAACAACCGCCACCGCGCTCGCAAACGCCATCGCCGAATACTATTCAAGACACAACTGACGAAGATGGGCTAAACTAAACCGGATGTTGACCCCCAGCGTTCTCATCTTCGATCAAGACGCCCACAGTGGATCATCTTTGCGAGAACTCCTCGCGACGTGGGGCTACCATCCCATCGTCGCCGGCGACATTCCCGCCGCGCTGAAAGCAGTCGACGAACTTAAACCCGCGCTGTTTCTCGACGGCGGCTCAGCCGACGACTCAGCGCTGGTCCGGCAGATTCGCGAACAGAACGTCGACCTGTCTGTCGTCCCTTTCGAGAAACCAGTCGATCCTTTCAAACTCCGCGTACAGATCGATCGCGCTCTTGAACTCAACCTGGCGAAGCAGGAAAACGAACGACTCCGGCGCGAGCTGCAGGACCGCGGCATCTTCGGCGAACTGGTCGGCAACTCCGAATCGATTCGCAAGATCTACACGATGATCGAACAGGTCGCGCCCTCGAGTGCTTCCGTTCTAATCACCGGCGAATCGGGAACCGGAAAAGAACTCGTCGCGCGTACGATTCACAAGATGAGCCCGCGACGCGATCGTCCATTCGTCGCGATCAACTGTTCTGCGATTCCCGAATCGTTGATGGAATCGGAACTCTTCGGACACGAAAAAGGTTCATTCACCGGCGCCGCTTCACGCCGTCAGGGCTGTTTCGAACTCGCCGACACCGGCACGCTGTTGCTCGATGAAATCGGCGAAATGCCCGCACTGCTTCAGGCAAAACTCCTGCGCGTGATCGAAGAACGCGCGGTTAGACGTCTCGGCAGCCGCAAGGAGATCGAGGTCGACGTTCGCTTGCTCGCAGCCACGAATCGACATCCGCAACAAGCCGTGACCGAAGGTACACTACGCAGCGACCTGCTCTATCGTCTCAACGTTTTCAGCATTCACCTGCCGTCGCTCGGCGAAAGAAAGGACGACTTGCCGCTGTTGGCCCAACATCTCGTCAAACAGCTCGCCGAGAAACACGGACGGCCCGCGCGCTTCCTGAGCCCATCGGCACTTCAGGCGCTGCAGTTTCACGCGTGGCCCGGCAACGTCCGCGAACTGCGAAACGTGATCGAACGCGCGGTGATCATCTGTTCCGGCGAACAGATCGAGCGCCACCACTTCGCACCATATCCGATCGAGCAGCGCGAACGTTTGCGCAGTGAAGACACGTTGACGGTGCCGGTCGGCACGCCGCTGGAAGAAGTCGAACGGCAGATGATCATGCGCACGCTGCAAAAGACCAAGAACAACAAGACGCGCGCCGCTGAACTACTGGGCATCAGCCTGAAGACGCTGCACAACAAGTTGAATCTCTATCGCGAGCGTGGGTTGATGCATGAAGAATGACGTCTCCGTCCTGCTGTTCTTCATCGACGGTCTGGGCATTGGCACTCGCGGTCCTCACAATCCACTCGACAACCTTGACGAGTCCGCACCGCTGGCAGTTTTTCAAAACGAGGAGCCCGCGAGATTTCTTGACGGCATTGTGGTTCCCACCGATCCATGCCTCGGCGTGCCGGGTCGACCGCAGAGCGCTTCGGGCCAGGCGACGATCCTCACGGGCGTAAACGCACCAGCGGAGATCGGCTATCACAAGCAGGGCTTTCCGAACCAGGCGCTGCGCGACGTCATTCTCGCGCATTCGATCTTTCGCCAACTCAGCGAAGCAGGCGTCGCGCCGATCACCTTCGCCAATGCTTACGGCCGGCCGTTTTTTGTCGAACGCCCGCGCTGGGTCTCAGCCACTACGACGGCGGTCGAAGCAGCCGGGCTGAACTTCAGAACAATGGACGACGTCAAGGCCGGCGCCGCCGTCTTCGCGGACTACACGAACCGTTACCTGATTGAAAAAGGTGAAGATCTTCCCGAACAGACTGAGGAAGAAGCGGCGGTGGTGCTCGCGTCGCTCGTCGCCCAACACCGCTTTACGCTTTACGAGTTCTTCACCACCGACAAAGTCGGACATACACAGGACATGGCAAAGGCGAGAGTTGTCCTGGCCAGCCTGGCCCGTTTCATTCGCGAATTGCTGAAGCGGCTTGATCTGGAACGCACGGCAGTTATACTCACCAGCGACCACGGCAATATCGAAGATCTGACGACGCGCAATCACACGCTGCACCAGGTACCGACGATCGTCTGGGGCGCTCACCGTGAGCGAATCGCAGCCCGGATCCAAACGCTAGCCGACATCACACCTGCCATTGTCAGCGAACTCTTACACCGATAAGAACAATCCACGCGAACTGTTCGGGTGGAAGATGTACGACTGGGCCAACTCGGCCTTCTACACAACCGTCGTCGGCACGCTCTTCAGTCCTTACATCACGCGACTGGCCCAAGCGGCAGTCGGCGAAAACGGCGTGGTGCTCGATCTTGGACCACTCGGTAACGTGACGGCGAAATCGCTGCCCACGCTGTGCGTCTCGATCTCCGTCGGCGCGCAGGTGTTTCTGTTGCCGGTGCTCGGCGCGATCGGGGATTACTCAGATCTCAAGAAACGACTGATGGCGATCTTTTGCTATATCGCCGTCGTCGCCAACTGCCTGATGTTCTTCGTGCAGGACGGGCTTTACCTGCTTGGCGGCGTGTTGTTCATCATTGCGAACGTCTGTTTCGGCGCGGCGCTGGTTTTCTACAACGCGTTTCTGCCGGACATCACGACCGAGGACCAGGCAGATAAAGTTTCGAGCCGCGGTTTTGCGTACGGTTATCTCGGCGGCGCGATTCTGCTCGCATTGAACCTGCTGCTCGTGCTGCGTGCCGAGCAGATCGGTATTTCCACCGAGCTCGCCGTCCGATTGTCGCTTCTGTCGGCAGGCGTGTGGTGGGGCGGGTTTGCGCTGATAACGTTTTTCCTGTTGAGATCGCGACCGTCAAAGAAACAGTTACCACCGGGAAAAAGCTACATTTCGACGGGTTTTTCCGAGATCGTCGCCACCTTCAAACAGTTGCGAAGGCTGCCGCTCACCGCCCGGTATCTGCTCGCATATTTGATCTATAACGACGGCATTCAGACGGTTGTGTTTGCGTCGAGTGCGTTTCTCGAACAGGAGTTGTTCCCCGGCGGCAATCCGCAGTTTCTGCTGGAGATCTTTTTGATGGTCCAGTTTGTGGCGGTTGGTGGGGCGTTGTTGTTCGAGCGGCTGGCTTATCAGATTCGCACGAAGAACGCGATCATCGTGTCGCTGGTGATCTGGTCGGCGGTCGTGATCTACGCCTACCGCTTCCTCGACACGGTGGCAGAAGCATGGATCATGGCCGGCGTGATCGCGATCGTGCTCGGCGGATCGCAGGCGCTCTCGAGATCGCTCTACTCGCGAATGATTCCGGAAGGCAAGGAAGCCGCGTTCTTTGGATTGTATGAAGTCTCGGAACGCGGAACGTCGTGGATGGGACCGCTGCTGTTCAGCGTTGTCATCGCGCGCACGGGCTCCTATCGCCAGGCATTACTATCGTTGATTTTCTTCTTCGTGATTGGATTGTTGCTGTTGTGGAGAACAGACACGGATAAAGGTATTCACGAAGCAGGACATTTAGCGCCGGAGGAAGTTAAAGCCTGATCAGCCGACGAGCTTCTGCTCTCTCGACTCGACGTTCTTCGTCATGCACTCGCGGGAGCAATAAGTTGCCATACCGGCTTTGAGCTGAAAAACCCGATCCGCCGGCACCCACGTTCCACAACCATCACAGCGCACCAGCTTGTTCTTCGACGGCGACCGTTCGCGAGGCGCAGTAGTGACCTGCGTCGACGAATTCAGCGCTGTCACGACTTTGCGGATTAGCTGCAGGTACGGGCGCAGGCGTACGAAGATAAAAGCAACGACGAGACTAATGATCGTTCCTATGATCAGGTACTTCAATCGATACTCGATTCACGCAGTGGGTTGATTCGCGCGCGCTTATTCGTCGCCTCGTCCGCCAGCGACTCCGTATGGGACATCGTTGGCCCTCCGGCGAGGCATGGGATCACTCGATCGCCGGCGAGGCTGAGAGTCCTTGGTACGCCGGTCGAGACTTCCGGGCGGAAGGCCCCGCCCATGAACTGCCTCTTCCAAAATGCGCGTAATCTCCTGCGAGAGCGTTCGATGTTCGGCAGCCGCGCGACGACGCAGTGATTCCTTCAGGTGATTGGGAACGTACGCGCCGATGAAAACCCCTTTCCGATTAGCCATCTATCCATCCGCCCTCTCTCATCATGTCGGGATTAAACCACCCTGCAATTACGGAACAGGTCTGTAAGCCGAATTCTGTACTTCAACCTCCGTGGAGCTTGAAGTGGCGATCATTCATCTAGTCCAACCGTTGCCGGTTAGATCGAGCGACCTACCCGGAGGTCGTAGCGAACCGAAGTTCGCTTCGGGCGGGCAGCCCTGGTTGACGCCTCCCTATTTGGTCTTGCACCGCGAGGAGTTTGCCTGGCCGCGCATGTCACCATACGCGCCGGTGCGCTCTTACCGCACCATTTCACCCATCACCTCGCAACCAAATGATCGCAGAGGCTGGTTTGTTTTCTGTTGCACTTGTCGTCGCCCCACGTGTCAAATCTCACGATTCAACAACGTCAGACGCCCCGCCGTTAGCGGGCTCGCTGCCCTGTAGTGTTCGGACTTTCCTCTCCCGGCTTGCGCCGGCAGCGACCGCCCGACCTGTTCTCATGCAAGGCTGGCAGATTATAGCAACAAGTGTTCAACGGGTATAGTCAGCGCGTAAATGCACTAACCAAAGTACTTGAATCCGACGCGCAGGCTGTTAATCCACTGCGGCGGGAAGAAGAGCACGACGTTGATCGAGACGAGTGCGTGCGACAGTGCAAGCGCGAAGAGGTTTGGTATGCGTTGATAGACCCAGGCCCAGATCGTTCCGCCGAGAAAAGTGAGTCCAAACAAAATTGGATTGGGCAGGTGAACCAGGCCGAACAACAATCCAACCAACACGATGCTCATCCAACTTCGACCCCACACGATCTGAAGACGGCGGTTAATGTATCCCTGCAAAACGTATTGTTGAAACAAGGCCCACACTGGGACCAGCAAGAATCGCCAACGCAGCGGATCGCGTGGTGACCAGTTTCGCGAAATAAGGACCACAATAAGGATCGCAGCGAGCGTAGGGAGAATGAGGAGTTTTGCCGCAGAGGCGAAGTTGTCCCATCGAAAACCGATCGCGCTGAGCGTCTCGCCGTAGGCACGATGTGAAAAGATCATCAACGTCACGGCGAGCGCGATCGGGATCGCCAGCACGAGTTTGCCCCGGCCCACAAACGCAAGCACCACCCACTCCGCGATCAAACACGAGACTACGACGGACACGACCTCCCACAGCGCCAGTGTCCGCGGATTCACTTCGCTAACTGGTCCTTCGCCAACTGCCATCTGCATTCACCACAAACCTGATCGGATCGCCAACCAACTGCAGTGTGTAACGCGCGGCGTCGCCACTTACGCGCAACGCATACACGCGCGCCTCATGATTCCCTGCTGTTAACGCCGGCAACGCAAAGTTGTAACCATGCCATTCGTCTTTGGCCCATCCCGCTTTGGCGACGTCTGGTCGCGAGAGATTTGCCGTTTGCGTACCGCTCAGTTTTCCGTCAACGAAAAGCTGCACTTCAACTCGTTCCCACGGCGCCGCATCATTGACGGCCCAACCCGCTATCGATCGCGTCTCAACGACAGCTTCACCCCAACCACGAAACGTCGGCGGAAAGGCACTCAGATACGCGACGACTGCGAGCGCGCCAACCAGGATCGTCTCTGCGACGGATTTGCCGATTAGCAAGTTGACGAGTTGCGGTTTGTTCATGCGGAGGCTTCGCTGGGTTTAGGCAGCGTGCGTGGCGGGAACAGGTCCGGCCAGCGGGTTCTGAACTCGTTCCGCACGATCTCTTCGACCTCGTCAGCCGTCGCCGCGTCGAGACATTTCGACGCGACTTCGCGCGCCTCGTTCGTATCGATCTGCGAAAGAGTTGAGCGGACGCGCGGGATCATCGCCGGAGTCATGCTGAGATCGATCGCGCCGAGGCCGAGTAGCAACACAGCGTATGCAGGCGTGGAAGCCATTTCGCCACATACAATTACAGGAATCTGCGCGGCCGCCGCCGCCTCGATCGTGCGCTTGATCCCGTAGAGCACAGCGGGGTGCAGCGTGCGAAACCAGTCGGAGACTTTGTCGTTACCGCGATCGACTGCGAGCGTGTACTGGACGAGGTCGTTCGTACCCAGTTCGAAGAAGTCGACCTCGCTCGCGATCTTCTCGGCTGTCAAAACCGCCGACGGCACTTCGATCATCGCGCCGATCTGGACCTTCCGCGCTGCGTTACCCGCAGCGGTCAGACTCTCCAGTTCTTCTGCGATCACCTTCTGCGCCGAGCGCACATCGGCGACGTCGGCAACCATCGGAATCACCAGACTCAACGTTCCGCCAGCAGCCGCACGAAGTATCGCGCGCACTTGAGTTCGCATCACTTGCTGGTTGCGCAGATAGAAACGGACCGCGCGTAGACCAAGCGCTGGATTGCGTTCACGTTCCTTGACCTCGCTGCCTACCTCACCGCCAACGTCGAACAGCCGTACGACCGCGCCGTCGCTTCCTGCTGCGTCGGCCAGCGACTTGTACGCCTGGTACTGCTGCTCTTCCGAATGCATCAAGCCAGGACGCGACAACAGAAACTCGGAACGAAACAATCCCACGCCGCACGCGCCAAACTCACGCACGGCCTGAAACTCCGCCGGCAGCTCGACGTTCGCACGCAGCGCGATACTCACGCCATCGCGAGTCGTCACTGGTCCTGATTCGACGACGCCCGGCACAGTCGTCGCAGCTTCAGGCGCGCCGGTGGTGAACTGATACTCTTCGATCGTCGACACTGACGGATGCAGAATCACTTCACTGCGTCGTGCATCGACGATGATCTGATCGCCCGTCCTCGTTCGTTGATAAAAATCTCGCAGACCGACGACGGCAGTTAGACCAAGACCGCGCGCGATGATGGCCATGTGAGAGGTCCAACCGCCGGTGTCCGTCGCGATTGCCTTCACGTGATTGAGATCGAGTTCGGCGATGGTCGAGGGCAGCAGATCGCGCGCAACGATCACTGCGTCTTCGGAAAGGTTCGGATACTTTGGCCCTTCGCCCGTCAGGTTTGCCAGCAGACGCTGGATCACGTCTTCGATGTCTGAGCCTCTTTCACGCAGGTACTCGTCGTTGATCTGCGTGTAGATCGACAACAACCGATCGCCGACAACTTTCGCCGCCCACTCCGCATTAGAGCGCTCTTTGACGATGTACTCTTCAACGTCGCGAGTCAGCTTT
This sequence comes from Pyrinomonadaceae bacterium, assembly GCA_025923035.1. GTDB lineage: Bacteria > Acidobacteriota > Blastocatellia > Pyrinomonadales > Pyrinomonadaceae > PSRF01. Next base: position 23,628 of record JAICGQ010000004.1, read on the forward strand.
GCGTCTTCGAGAAACAGCAGATGCGCATCGAAGATGTAGGCGTGTCCACGACCGAGTTCTTTCTCGGCGCGGTCCTTGATGGCTTCGAGCTGGCGCCGCGAGAGTCTCACGGCCGCACGAAAACGGCGTCGTTCACGTTCGAGATCCGCTTCTGCGATCTGGGCTCGATAAACCTCGCGAGTCCCTTCCTGCAATCGCAAAACGCGGCCGATCACGGTGCCGTCAGACACGCCGAGTCCCTGGCAACGGAGCTGCTGCGCGGTGGCGGACGAGTCGAAGTCGTAGCGCTCCGTTTCGTCAAAATCACGCGAAAAAAGACCGACAACGGCGTCGAGCGCTTCTTCTTCGTCAACTCCGTTTGCGACCACGCGCAGTTCGGTGCCGCGGCTCGCGGCCAGCGTCAGGATGCTGAGAATCGATTTGGCGTCGGCTTCGAGATCGCCGTCGAGACGATGGAGCGTGAGGCTGCTTTGAAAACGACCCGCGACGCGCACGAGGTTCGCCGCGGCGCGAGCATGAAGACCGAGTCGGCCCGTAACCTGGAGTCTGCGTTCAGCCACTCTCAATCGGCTCCGGCTTTCGTCGGGGGAGCGAGTAATCCGCCGGCGAAGTAAATTCCCTGCCGGCCCTGCTCGCAGATCTTGCGCGCGACCTCGGCGAGTGGTTCTTCTGTCGAGAACGAAGCGAGTTTGATCACCATCGGCAGGTTCACTCCGGTCACGACTTCCACCGAACCTTCCTCGAGAAACATCGAGGCGATGTTGGTCGGCGTGCCGCCGAACATGTCGGTCAGCAGCAGCACGCCCGCGCCCTGCGAGACGCGGGTGATGGCCCGTTGCACTTCTTCACGCGCAGCGTCGACGTCGTCGTGCCAGCCGATCGACACAGCGGCGATGTGCGAAATTGGACCAATGATCATCTCCGCCGCCGCCAGTAACTCACCTGCAAGATGACCGTGGGTGACGATCACTCCTGCGACGCGCTTCGTTTCAGCCGGTAAAGTACTACTCATCTCTACCCCTAAGCACGGGATTTGGATGGACGAGCGCGAACGACCTTGCGCACGTCGCGATGCGTGGCGCGCGCGTCGAATCCCTCACGACGCAGTGCACGCGCCAGGGCATTTGCGATCATCACCGAGCGATGCCGCCCGCCGGTGCAACCGATGCCGACCGTCACATACGACTTCCCCTCACGCTTGTAGAGCGGCAGCAGGTACGAAAGCAGATCGGTAAAACGTTCCAGCGTTTCCTGCACTTCGTTCTGCGACCGCAGGTAACGCACGACACGCGGATCGTGGCCCGACAGCGGCCTCAACTCGCGAACGAAGTGAGGGTTTGGCAAATGCCTCACGTCCAACAATAACTCCAGATCTCCCGGGTGGCCATACTTGTGCCCGAAACTCCGCACCTCGACGCGCATCGGCGTGCCTTTGCGATCCGGACTGAACCGCGACAGCAGAAAACTGCGCAGCGTGTGAACGGTATGATCGGAAGTGTCGATGATCTGGTCCGCGTGTGCACGAAGCCGCGCCATCGCCTTACGCTCGGCGCGAATCGCCCTCAGCAATCCTTGTCCCCGATCGGCAGGATGCGGCCGTCGAGTTTCGCTGAAGCGATACTGCAGGACGTCGTCAGACGCTTCGAAAAAGAGGACCGTGACTTTCAGTCCTGACGCGCGTAACGCTTCGAGTTGTTTTTCGAAGTCGGCGAGAAAACCGCGTTCACGAATGTCGATGACCAGCGCCGCGCGACTGATTCCCTTGTCGTCCTCGTCCCCCGTGACGAGACGGCCGAACGTCGGGAGCATCGTTATCGGCAGATTGTCGACGCAAAAGTATCCGAGATCCTGAAAGGCGTTGGTGGCGGATGACATACCCGACCCGCTCAGGCCCGTAATGATTACGATGTCGGGAACGTTGTTCTTTTCAACAGGCGGGGATTTTGGCGTTTTGCGGGCCATGTCGGTGAGAGACACTTATACCACTGGCGTTTTTTATTGTCATTTGCAGCTCATCCTTTAGGAACTCCTGAGGTGAGGATCAGGGTTCTATCAATCCATAGTTGCCGTCCTTGCGTTTGTAGATCACGCCAAGTCGTTCCGTGTCGGCGTCGCGGAAGACGAGGAACTGGTCTGGCTCGCCAGACAAACGCAGCGCGGCTTCTTCTGCCGTCATTGGTTTTACCGCGTAGCGTCGCGCGGCGATGATGCGCGCTGGTCGGTCAGCGGCTTCGATCTGTCCGTCGGGTTGCGGGGCAACACTCGCGGTTGATTTCGCACCCTGCTTGCGATCGATGATCTTCTTTTTGAGTTTTACTGCCTGCTTCTCAATCTTCGCCATGGCACGTGTCAGCGCCATGTACATGTCGGCGTTCGTATCTTTGGCGGTCAACGTATGATCGCGCCAGTAAACAATGATCTCGCCAATCTGGCGGTTCTTTTCAACGTCGATGACAACATGAGTGCTTAACGTAGAATCACCGTTGAAAATGTGGTCCAACTTCTTGAAATGATCTTCAACATGACGCCTGATTGCCGGCGACACATCGACGTGCCGTCCTGTGTATTCAAATTTCATCAGCCACTTCCTCCTGAGCTTAAAGAGACTAATGCGCACTCGCAGCCCACTGTTGACAGTCGAGCCAAGCGCAAAGGATTACTACTACTACTACCTAAACTTTTCGCGTCGTATAAGAGGGCGTTAAACGACGGCGCGACGCTCGCGTGACCCGGGAATCTGCATTTGATCGCGATACTTCGCGACAGTTCTGCGCGATAACTTGATTCCGTCCTTCGCCAGTATCTTAACTACCTGATCGTCAGTAATCGGATTATGCGAATCCTCTTCTTCGATCAGTTTCTTAATCTGTAACTTTATTATCCGCGTCGAAATCTCTTCGCCGTCTTCATTCAACATCCCCTCGGTGAAGAAACGGCGCAACTCGATCACGCCCTGCGGCGTGTGCGCGTACTTGCGATTCACGACGCGCGATACAGTCGACAAGTGCATCCCGATATCTTCGGCGATGTCTTTCAACATCATCGGCTTGATGTGCTGCACGCCGTGATCGAGAAAGTCTTTCTGCCGCTGCACGATCGACTCGACGACTTTGTAAATCGTCTGCCGTCGATGTTCGATGTTCCGCAGCAGGTCAACAGCGGAACGCATCTTCTCGCGAATGAAACTCTTCGTCTCGTTGCTGACGCCCTGGCTCAACATCTGTTGATACTGCGCGCTCACACGCAAGCGCGGGCTGCCGTCGTCAGCAAAATAGATCACGTATTCATCGTCGTTCTCGTCGAGCTTCTCGATGTAGATCTCGGGACTGATCAGGATCGGCTCTTCAGACGAATAACGTCGACCGGGATATGGATCGAGCGTCCGAATAAACTGTAATTCTTCGACCAGAACTTCGACGTCGACGCCGATCTGTTTCGAAAGGTGCGGCAGCTTGTGCTGTTGCAGATCCGCCAGATGCTCGCTGATCAGTTTCGACGCCAGCCGGTCAGTTTCGCCGAGCACTTCGAGTTGAACCAGCAGACACTCCTTAACGTCGCGTGCGCCGCAGCCGACCGGATCGAGACGCATCACCGCCTGCCGCGCTTTCTCCATCGTCTCTTCGGAGACGTTCTCCATCGCGGCCATCTCTTCGTTCGTGGCGCCGAGACGGCCGTCGGCATTGAGATTTCCGATCACACAAATAGCCGGGTCGACGAGCTCAGCGTCGATCGTGCTCATGTGCAACTGCCACTCGAGATGTTCGGCTAGTGACGGTGGACGCGTCAAAAACTGTTCGAACGTCGGCGCGTCTTCCTTGTATTCGATCTCCTGCGTCTTGTAACCGGGATCGAGATAGTCCTGAAACTCGCGTCCGAAATCGATCTCTTCGAAAGCATCGCGCGACTCATCGATGCCGCCGTCGCCTTCTTCACCACCTTCTCCGGTATGGACCGCATCACCGATCTCACTTTCCGGAGCAGGCATCGACGCGACAACATCCGCATCTCCAGATCCGTTTGTCGCGGGACTACCCGCCTCGGGTGCTTCGCCAAACGAAGCATCGGCATCGGAGCTCGCGAGATGATCGAGCACCTTCTCTGCCAGCTCCTGCACCTCTTCCTGACTCGGCACTTCTTCGAGGACAGGGTTCTCCAGCAACTGTTGCTGAATGAGGTCGGTCAGTTCCAGTGACGTCATCTGCAACATCTCGATTCGCTGACGCAACTGCGGCGTCAGCACGAGGCGTTGGGAAAGGCTGGTGGTTAGCTTTAAAGACATTCCTTCAGATCAGATTGCCAAAAAACTCGCTCGATTTTTGGTAATTATTGCGGCCTCGACCGCACGGGGAGGATTATAACCGATCAGCGCCCTACTCTGTGCAACTCCCTTTGTTCCGTAGCAGAATCTTTACATGCGGAACTTTTCGCCAAGATATAACCGGCGCACTTCCGGGTCGTCGGTCAAGTCTCCTGGTTGGCCCGACCGAAAAATTCTGCCCTCGGCCATTATATAGGCGCGGTCCGTCACGCCAAGTGTCTCCCGCACATTATGATCGGTAACGAGAATACCAATGCCACGATTTCGTAAGTAGAGTATTACATTTTGTATGTCGTCGACGGCTTTAGGATCGATGCCCGCGAAAGGTTCGTCGAGCAGGATGTAATGCGGCTCGGTTGCGAGCGCGCGCGCGATCTCAGTGCGCCGACGTTCGCCACCGGATAACGCATCGCCGCGCGTGTTGCGGACGTGTGCGATGCCGAACTCTTCGAGCAACTCTTCCAATCGTTTCAACTGTTCGCGCCGCCGCAGGCCAACCGTTTCGAGTACGGCGAGAATGTTCTGCGCCGCCGTCATCTTGCGAAAAACCGACGGCTCCTGCGGCAGATATCCGATTCCCAAACGCGCGCGCAAGTACATCGGCAGTTTGGTCAGGTCCTGATCTCCCAACAAAACACTGCCGGAGTCGGGCCGTTCCAGACCGACGATCATGTAAAACGTTGTCGTCTTGCCGGCACCGTTTGCGCCCAGCAGTCCGACGACTTCGCCCGGTTCGACTCGCAAACTCACATCGTCGACGACACGGCGCCGGCCGTAGTGTTTCACAAGATTTCGACTGCGAAGAGCAGCAGTCAAATCCGTGTTACTGATCTCCGGCTCCAGATCTACTTGTGGTAACAAGGTGGACACAGATTTGAATAATCAGGGCTTTCGAATCTTGTGGCTGGAGCGGACGCGGCCCGGCGAGAGTGGTCCACGCGCATCGTCGGCGGTGACTTTACTGTCTCGCAAAGAGACCGTCAAACGAGCACCTTCCGTGTTGCCTTGCTCGACGTCGTCAACACGCGCCGGATTGCCTTTCAGCACCGCGACTTCGTCGGCAGCAGTGTACTCGACCCAGTCGCCCGTCCCCTTGCGGTTCGGTTGCGTGAGCACGACGTCTCGCTGCGCGACTGTTTTCTGCATCTCGTTTGAAGCTTTATCGAGATAGACATCGGCGACGCCGCCCGTGAGTCGATCGGTTCCCTGCTTGATGTCGACGTTGCCTTCGTAGTGAATGGTGCGATCCGGATCTGAGTAAAACATCGAATCCGCAGACGCGAATACGGGCACGACGGTCGTCTGGTTTTCGACACGACGCTTCGAGTTATAGATCGTGGTCTGAACGTGACCCGACGCTTCCATTCGTTTGTCGTTCACGTACAAGACCAGCTTGTCGCCGCGCACGTAATTGTCATCCTGCCACGCGCGCGCGTTGCCGAGATAAATAGCCTGACCGCTCTCGTGGCGAAACTCGCCGCGTTCGCTGGCGATGTATACCGGGCTTTTCGTCTTCGAAAAAGGCGTCGCGCCGTTGGTCTGTTCCTGGCTGTAGTAGGTCGTGGTGGTCCTGCCACGTGCGTAGGAGATATTGTTTGCGAGATCGGAATCGAGTTCGACTGCTTTTGTACGGCCGCGCGAATCCCAAACAGTCGGATCGCCGCCGCGGAGTCTGACGGTTTGGTCGGCAGCGAGATACGAAACGTTCGCAGCGACGCCGTTGCGATCGAGTTCATTGAACTTGCCGTCGCCTTGCGCGTCGACGCGTTCGATGTCCTGCGCGTCTTTGACGAACACGGCAGACATGTTCTGCGAAGTCAGTGTGCGAGTGCCGCGCTTTGGCGAAGGTTGCAACGGCTCCAGCGTGGCTTTCGAACCGCCGCTGGATTTACATTCGCGAGCGAGATTACCGGCGTCGAAGAAGTCGCAATCGAAGCGCGGCGCGTTCAGCGTCTTGCGCTCAGCGCGCGCGCTGCTCACGACAGGTTCGACAAACAACTCCGCATTGCCTTGCGCTTCCGCTTTTTCCAGATCGCGCCCGGTGCTGCGCCACAGTAGTTTGACTGCATCGGCGGTGAGTCGCTTGTTTGCGGCGCGCGGATCGTTGGCCTTCGACTTCGGAGCGCTCAGTGTGATCGTCGAGCGCTGACCCGTCTGCATCTGTTTCAAGACACTGCCTTCGGCGTTTGCCTGGAAAAGGACTTCCATCGAACTCGCGCCGCTGAGTTGCATGTCCGCGTCGGTGTCGAGTGAACGCGCGACGACGTTGTTGTTTGCGAGCGCGCGTTGCAGGCGTTGGTCCTTGTCGAGGAAGAAGTCCATGTCGACTGACGAGACTTCCGCCGAACGGCCGGGTTGCATCGTACGCAGGTACGCATCACCGCGAAGCTCAGCTCTTTCGAGTCGCTTTTCCTGGTTTAGAAAGGCATAGAGGTTCTTGCCGCTCAGGATGTCGCTTTCCTGTTCGAAAGTGGCGCCGCCGGAGAACGTTAGCTTCAGCGATTCCTGTTCGAACACTGCCTGCGCCGACTTGATCAAAACCGGTCGCGCACGAGTTGGCGCCTTCGCCGCCGTTGCCGCAGGCACTTGCGGCACGATAGTAATCTCGACGTCCTTTTTCAGATCGAGACGTTTCGCTTTTTGTTCGACGACGGCGCCGACCGACTTTCCGCTCACGTTTTCACGTTCGAAGGTGACGGCCGCATCGGTATGGGCCACGCCGCTGTTCTGATCGAACGACAGCGCTTCCGTTGCGACTTTCAGTTTTTCCTTTGTCTCGATCCGGACGTTTCCGGAAAACGACAGGACATTCGTGTCAGGAATGTAGACCGCATGCGCCGCAGAGATCTGATCCGGCACATCGCCTTCGGGCGGATAGACCTGCATGCTGACGTTTTCGAGTTCGTGATGACCGTCGGAGAACGTCGTGTCTTTCGACGCTTTTACCAGCAGGTACAAGCGATCGTTTTTCGTGACGCGTTGTTCGTAGCCGTACACTTCGCCGGTCTTTTCTTTCGAAAGTTCCGGCTTCTCCGAACGCGCTTTGAATTTTTCGACGTTGCGGAGTTTGTAATAAGAGACACCGACGAGCGCGATGCCCGACATGAGCAAGGCAAACGCGACGAGACGCGCGATCATCGGCACCCTGGCCCGTAGGCCAAGGGCGATTGCTCGTTTTCGCACCAGTTCTTGCATCTTCGTGGTTCTTTGTTCTTTGTTCTTTGTGCTTTGTTCGCCTACCTCACGTACTCACTTATGACAATGCAGTTCCGTGGCGAGCAAACAAAGAACAAAGCGCTAAGTACTAAGCTCGACTGTCCTACAGTCCACAACGTTCAACTGCATCCGGTATTCATTGTTGAAGGCGCTCAGCTCGATCGTGTAAGCGAGTTCGATGCTGCCGTTCAGGTTGGGAGTTTGCCTTCCCGGCTCCGTGCAGTTGAACCAAATAGCTTCCAGCGGGCGGTTTTGTGGACCCGCCAGCCTCAACCTCAGATGTCGCTCCTTCAATAACACCGGCTCCGACAAACAACGGAGATTCCTCGTCGCAAACACCGGCGTCGGATTACCCGCGCCGAAAGGTTCCAATGCCTGAAGCTCTCGCGCCATCGCGAATGTGACACTTTCTGCCGGTAACTCCAGATCGATTACCACGGAGTGCTCCAGATCATCCGGCGTCAAACAAGACGCAGCGTGCTCGTTCAGTCGCCGTCGAAACTCCGCAATCCGCTCGGGACGAATCGTGATACCCGCCGCATGCGAGTGCCCGCCAAACTTTTCAAACAGATCCGAACACGCGGTCAGACCGTTCAGCAGGTGATAAGCCTCGATACTGCGTCCCGAACCATGGGCCACGTCGCCATCGACCGACAACACGACGCACGGACGATTCAATCGCTCCGCGATCTTCGACGCCGCAATGCCGATCACCCCGCGATGCCAACCGTCGCCCGCAACAACCGTGACGAACGAATCGTTCGCGGCGCCTTCCTCGAGCTCCGCAACCGCGAGATCAATGATCTGCTGCTGCACAGTCTTGCGTTCCTCGTTTCGCGCGTCGAGGTGTTCGGCAAGACGCCGGGCCTCCGCGGAATCGCGCGTATCAAACAGCTCGACTACAGCGCTGGCTGCGTCCATGCGGCCGGCCGCGTTTATGCGCGGTCCGAGCCGAAAACCAAGATCGTATGCTGTCATGCCCGTGCCGTCTCCGCAACCAGCCACGTCGATCAACGCGCGCAAACCAGGATTCGCAGCTTTCGCGAGATCTTTCAGGCCGAGGGCGACGATGGTTCGGTTCTCGCCGGTCAGTTTTGCGACGTCCGCGACGGTGCCAATCGCGACAACCTTCATAAACGCCGCAACTTGCGCTTCACGGCCACGTTCGCGAAAGAGTGCGTGGACGAGTTTGAACGCGACGCCGACGCCGGCGAGGTTCTTGTCGGGATATTCGCAGCCTTTCTGGTTCGGATTCAGGACGGCGAACGCGGGAGGGGCGCCGTCGGTTTCGTCGGGCAGATGGTGATCCGTGATGATCACGTCGAGGCCGTTGTCGCGCGCCCAGTGAAGTGGCGCGTGAGCGCGGATGCCGCAGTCGACGCTTACCACCAGCTTGTACCCGTCGGCGACAGCTTTCTCGAGCGCGGCTTGTTGAATGCCGTAGCCTTCGGTGAAACGGTGTGGAACGTGAAAGCCGACGCGCGCGCCGAGAAGTTTCAGCGCTCGCAGGAGAATCGCGGTTCCGGTCGTGCCGTCGACGTCGTAGTCGCCGTAGATCAGGATCGGTTCGCCGGTGTTAAGTGCATGCTGAAGTCGCTCGACCGCCTCTTTCATGCCGAGCATCAAGTAGGGTTCGTGAAGTTGATCGTAACCTGGGGTGAGAAAGGTGCGCGCAGAAGACGCGTCGCCGTATCCGCGATTGATTAGCAGTGCAGCCAGGATTGGTGAGACACCCAGTACGCGTGCGAGCGAGGCGGCGTCGTCAGCATTATGCCCTCGCACGATCCAGCGTTTGGCTTTCATTTATTCTTCATCGTTTTCCAGCTATTCAGCGAACCACCCATTATCATCGAGTAGCTTAACACCGATACGCCGGTTGCCGTCGATGTCGTCGGTCCATGAACCATTCACCTGGGCTTCGAGCTTGCCGCCAAACGGCGGGATCAGTTTAACCACGGCGCCAACCGCAACGTCGACGTCGATAGCGAGCGTAGCGCCACCGCGACTGATTTTAGTGGCCATGGCCTTGGCCTGAAAAGGATTTCCGGAAGCGTCGGTGCCTTCAACGTCCAGCGGAAACTCGACCGGAACTCGTGGGCTTCTGGGCCGCTGTGAAGACGCGACATCGCCCTGCGGGTCTTTCTCATTCATACTTTCACGCCCCTTTTATCTGCGGCTTGTGAGGAGGGCCAACGTAGTGTAACACAGTCAGAACAACCGTAGTGTGACACCGATATTCGGCTCGACCGGACGTAGCAGGCTCTCGTCATCGGCTTTCGTATCGTTCACTTCATAACCCACCGGATGGCTGGTCATCAGATCGGACGAAAAGGGCGTGAGCAGGTCTTTCAAGTCCGCGGATCGTGATTGGTCGCTAAGCCAGAGGTCGAATGATTCGGGGCGGAGGATTACGGGCATGCGAGTGTGGATCTGGGCTAGTAACTCATTCGCGGTGGTGGTGATGATCGCGCATGAGTTAATCGAACCCTTGCTGTCTCCCCATCTGTCCCAGATGCCGGCAAAAACAAAGGGTTCCCCATCTTTCATCTGAAAAAAATAAGGCTGCGAGATCTTGCCGATCCGTTCCCACTCATAAAAACCATCGGCGACGATCAAGCAGCGTCGGCGTTGAAACGACTCTTTGAAGCTGGGTTTATCTTCAATTGTCTCAACGCGCGCGTTGATGAAACCTTTCGGTTCCTTGCTCCACGACGGAATGAGCCCCCATTGAAGAAACGTCGCCTCCCGCTGCGCCGCACGTTCAACGACGGTCAGAATGTTCTGACTGGGAGCGATGTTGTAACGCGGAATGATACCGTCAAAAACCGATCGATCGATGCGATCAAACTTAACTCGCTCCGGTCTCTTCAGGATAAATCGCCCACACATTTTCAGATACTCGCGGAAATGTATCCCGCCGCTAGTGCCGCGAGGATCAGGGCGCCGACGATGACGCGGTAGACGATGAAGACGCCCGTTGAGTGCGTGCGCAGAAAGCGCAGCAGAAACCAGATCGAAGCATAGCCGACAGCGCAGGAGACGATCGTCGCGACGATCAGCGCGCCCGCACTGCCGGACGGAAGTTTGTGCACCGCTTCGCGCATTTCGAGCAGTCCACTCGCCGCGATCGCCGGAATCGAGAGTAGGAACGAAAAGCGTGCCGCCGTCTCGCGTGTCAGACCCGCGAACAGGCCGCCCATGATCGTCGACCCGGATCGACTCGAACCAGGAATCAACGACAACACCTGCGCGAAGCCGACCGCCAGCGCATCCTTAACGCCGAGATGCGACATGTCGTGGTTTCTCTTCCCCACTGCTTCCGCTATCGCGAGTAACACACCGACGACGATCATCATCGTCGCGATCACCCACAAGTTTTTCGTGAATGGTCCTTCGATGAGTTTCTTCAACAGCAACCCGACGGTGCCGACTGGTATCGAGCCGATGATCACCAGCCACCCGAGCCACGCATCCTGCGAGAGTTTCGATCCGGCAGCGGCAACAGGCCGGCCTTTCAACAGCGCCCAGTGATCGCCGATGAAAGCCCGCAGGATGTTCGCGATGTCGCGGGCGAAATAGACGAACACTGCGAGCAACGTTCCCAACTGGATCACCGCGATCGTCGCAGTCGTTTGCTCAGCCTGCAACGTCTTGTCGGCGCCGCCGTAGAGATTAAGGACGCGGGCTGCAAAAACGAGATGTGCGGTTGAACTAACGGGGATGAACTCTGTCAGGCCTTGAACAATGCCCAGGACAATAGCTTGAAGAATCGTCATTTAGGTGTCGGAATATACATGGGTTGCGATCGATCGCTCAAGTCATTAAAAAAACAAGGCGAAGAAGTAACCCACGATCGACAACACGATCGTGGCGATCGCGAGGGGCACCGGATATCCGATACCAGGTACAGCCGACTGCGATTCTTTCTGCGCTGCCCGCATCGAAGTCGTATTCTGGCGCGCACCCGCGATTGCACCCATGAGGAGCGCCGGGTTCAAGTGGAGCGCGTGACGCCCGACCCACCAGGCAATCAGTTCGGGTAGCAGGCTAATCACCTGAGAGGCAAGCAAGAGTTGCCAGATTGGCCCAGTGGTCGCGACCTGGTAAACCGCGAGGCCGGAGTTGATCGCAAGCGCCGAGGTGAAGACGTTCAACCCCATCTCTTCCATGAGGCTGCGGGCGCCCTCGGAAATCGGACCGCCAAACGCCGGGTGTCGCGTCTTGAGCCATCCGAAAACGATACCGGTCATGAGCACGGCTGCCGCCCCGAAGTTGATCCTGACTCCGAAAATGGGAAAGGGGATCGCACCAATCAGCGCACCTACCAGCAGGCCCAGTGCGAGCGTCAGCACATCTGAGACATGCGACGAACGAATTACCTGTCCCACACGCTGTCCGAGCTCAGTAATGCGAGAGTCGCTGCCCGTCACCCGGATCACATCGCCCTTCTTCAGTTTTGTGGCAGGTCCCGGCGGCAGTTCAACACCAACGCGGAATACTGCATTCGGATAAAGCCCCGGACCAAGTAATTCCGGCACTGTTCGCCCTGCTGCCTCGTCGCGGCCGACCACCACATCCACCGTGTCAAGCGGGGTGAGCGCGCGGGCCTCCGAATCAGGCACTTCGGGGCCGAGCACCTCTCGCACCTTTATCTGCTTCTCGATCGGCGCGCTGATGACGACCTCGTCGGCCGCCGCCAGCGGCGTGGCATCATCGAGATGAAGCCATCCGTTTCCGCGTCGAATGAGTTCGATGGCGATGCCTGGCGCCGCTTTGCGGATGTCGCCGATCGTCTGGCCCGGCAGGTTGCCCTCGGGAACGCGATACGCCCGCACGGTGATTGATGAATCGATTGCGTCAGCCGCTTCGACTGTGCCCGGGAGCGGCGCAGTACGTTCACCCCGCATCGCCGCTTCAAACTCCCGCGCCTCCTTTGGCGCGTCGATGCCGGTCAGTCTTGGAAGGACCTTCATGAAAAGCACGAACTGCACCTGCGTAGCGGCGTAACACAACGCGAACGACGCCGAGAGCATGCCGGTAACACTCTCCACGGTCACTCCAGGCGGCGGCTGATAGGCGCCGGACGTGAGCGCTGACGAAGCGGTGCCGAAAGTTGCCGAAGAGTTGTTCGACCCCGCCAGTAGACCTGCAACCGCTCCCGGCGGCAGATCGAAGAGTCGTCCGAAGGCATAGCTGATCGCCGGCGCCAGCACAGCGACGATGGCGCCAATCGCCACCATGTGCCAACCATCACGTTTCAACCCGGCGAAGAACTGCGGACCGATCTTCACCCCCAATGCGAAGATAAAAATATTGAAGAAGATCGTCTTAACGACGTCCGGAAGGACCAACGCGACACCGGTCGCGGTGTATGAGCCAATGCTAACCAGCAGACCGACGAAGATGATGCACACGACCGAGCCGAGAGAGATGCCGCGAATGGCCGGCTTGCCGAGGATCATCCCGGCGGCGAGAACACCGAAAAGCGCGACGAAGGGCTGCGCCTGCAGGAATTCGAAGATGGCGCTCACCCCTTTCTCGATCGTTGCCACTCGGCAAACGTACGAGTCATCAGATCCTTGAGGTCCTTGCCAATCGCTTCGTACTCATCGGCATCGAGGTTGGCGAGCGAGATCCGCACGGACCAGGGTGGTCCATCAAAGCCGCTGCCGTTCAGCAGCACCGTCCCGGATCGCTTCGCCAGCGCGATGACGATATCCAGCGGATCGTGATGTGCGGCAACAAAGGCGCCGAACTCGTCGCCGAATGCGATCCGCCCCCACACCGCGAGATCGATATCGATGTAGTAACCAACGCGAAGCGGATCCTCCGGCACAGCGAAACCCAACCCGCGGCCCAGTGCCTGCAAACGATCGCGCACCAGCTCGCGACAGCGCTTCTGGTAAGCATCGTCGCGGTCGAGCAGCGCGAAGAGCGAGAAAAGCACCATCTGCACCTGCTGCGGAGTCGAGAGGCCGGCAGTATGGTTAAGCGCTACGTCGCGACTATCGGCGACGATACGATCGATGAACTTGATGCGCTCTGGCGTAGTGCTAAGCGTGCGGTAACGCTCGTGGAGCGCGTCGCGATCCGCCGATGGTAGCGCTGCCAGCGCCTGGTCCAGCACGTTGTGCTGGTGCAGTGCGATCACACCGAGACGCCAGCCGGTGCAACCGAAGTGTTTCGAGTACGAATAGACGAGGATGGTATTTCGCGGAAGATCGGCTGCCAGCGATCGGAATCCTTCGGCAAAGGTTCCGTACACATCATCGGTCAGGATAATTAGATCGGGACGCTTAGCTCGAACGAGTTCGACGATGCGCTCCTGTGTCTCGCGATGTATGGCATAAGACGACGGGTTGGAAGGATTTACGAGGAAGAACGCCTTCACCTGCGAATCGGCGAGCTTCTCGATCTCGTCGTCTGGATACTGCCACGTATGGATCCCGCTCTCCGTCAAGGCGGCTTGGTTGATCTCCACGGTTTTGAATGCGTAGTCACTGAGCTTCGGGAGCTCGATGTACGGAGTGAAGATTGGCGCACCGAGAGCGATCGTGTCGCCTTGGGCCAGAATGCGGTTTTCGACCAGGCTCTTGAAGACGTAACACATCGCCGCCGTGCCGCCCTCAACGGCGAAAATGTCGAACGTGCCGGGCGGCGGCTGATCGTTGCACATGGTCTTCTCGAGATAACGATGAACGACCTTCTCGGCGTGGACCAGCATCCGGTCAGGCTCAGGGTAGTTGTCTCCGATGATCCCGTCGACCAGCTCATGCGCAAAAGCATCGGCGTCGAACCCGAGTGTCGAAGTTGCGTAGTCGAGACCGCGTTGCAGGAGGTCGACGCCACCGCCTGACGAACTCGCGAGAAACGCACGCAGCCGGTCAGCGACGCCTGCGCCAGGTGGCATGCCGGCCAGCGTTCCTTCGTCACGCGTGCGCCGGGATTCCGACAACGCGAACTGGCCCAACAAGAAGAACGCCTCGCGCGGCGTCGTTGCGATCCAGTTGGGATTGCCGCGTCCGGCGTTGAGAAACTTGTGCGTGGCGGCCTTACTGTGGCTCTGATCCCGAGCGTAGCGGATCAGCTCGTCCTTCAACTGGAACGGACTAAGTTGCTGGAGTTCCGACGTCATAAACAATTCGGACCCGAAAAACCTGCTCTAATAGTTAGGCGTTAAGACTAGATGGTGAAGGTGGGTGCAGACAATACCGCAAAATACGTAAGGTCATTCACGAAAAGAGTTGCGCGCCGCGATCCAGTCGTACATGAAGGTCGGCATCAACATGCCCGCGCGCACGACGGTCGCGAGTTGCCACGGAAACGCGACGCTCCTCTTCCCCTTTTCGATCGCTGAAACGATCTTCTTGACCGCATCGTCGAGTTCCATCAGGTACGGCATGTGCGCCTCACGCCCGGCAGTCAACGGTGTCTTGATAAAGCCGGGATGAATGATCGTTACACCGACTCCGGTGCCGCGCAGGTCGATCCTCACGCTCTCGAAGTATGCCGACATCGC
>JAICGQ010000005.1 GCA_025923035.1 Pyrinomonadaceae bacterium
ACGTCTTGCAACGCCAGCATGCTCATCATCCCGGAGTCGCTCGCATCGCCAACGCACGTGATTCCAGCGCGCACAGCTTCACACGCACCCCACGTGGCGGAGACACGAATGTCGTCAGGCGTCATTTTTTCCAGGCGCGCGAGCGTTAGCTTTCTCAGCCACGCAAAGAAGTTGTTTTCCTCGTTCTCCAGGTAGCCACGCAACGCGGTTAGTTCGAGATGCGTGTGCGTGTTGACTAAACCAGGAAGGATCAACGCTGCGCCAAAGTCTTCAACAGAAAACTGAGGAAAGCGCGCGCTAATCTCGGCCCGCGATCCAACTCCGACAATCCGTGTTCCCCTAACGGCGACCGCGCCGAAGTCAGATGAATAAATTTTCGAAACCTCGGATGACACGAATTACTCCTGAGGAGTCTTTGCGTTCTTCAAATCACGATAACGGCCAATGATCGAAAGCACGTACGCCTTCGTCGATGGTATGTCGATGCGCGTGATGAACTCCGCGCCCGTCTGCCTCTTCCCTTCCTCAACACGACTCCACTCAACCGCCCGGCTTGGTCCAGCGTTGTACGCCGCTACCATCCGCGCCTCCACATCCGGCGCGTCCTGAAACTGCTCCCAGATCTTTTCCAGATACCAGCACCCGATCTGAATGTTTCGTTCCGGATCACGCAACAGAGAATGCGGATCTGACGCCATCTGTCGCTCCAACTCACGCATGCCGGTTTCGGTGGCCCACTCGCGTCCGACCGCCGGAGTCACCTGCATCAGACCGATCTCGCCGTCCTTCCCCGTCTTCCACGGACTGAAATACGTCTCCTCGTAAATGATGCTCCACACGAGATCAGGATCGACACGATAGATCGCCGCCTGGCGCGCGATCATCGCGTCGAAGCGATGCGTCCAATAGTTATTGAAGAGGTAGGCCGAACCGGCAAGCGTGAGGATGATGAGGGCAGCAACAACAAGCGCGCGTTTCATTAATTCGGGGGATCAGTTCTTGCGACGCAAAGCAGACCAGAAACTCGCACGCGAACAGGCATAGTCGACACCTTCATAACGCGATCGCAAAGCATGCTCGTCGAGCACGTGGCCCTGAAGCCAGACTTCCGCGTCGAGCGTAGCGCCGACTGCCAGCGAGTCGCCGCGCAGTGCGCGTTGGTTGACGAGAACTTCGAGCTTGATGCGTTCGAGGTCGAGATGGATCCAAACGAGATCTTCGCCGGAAAGCGGGTTTCGCAGCGGCTTAAACGCGATGACGCGGCCCGTCAAACTCCAATCGTTCTCGTGGGCCGCGCGAGCCGGTGCTGCTTTTTCCAACGGCAACCAGCGTGTCTTCCCCTTTCCGCGCCGGACGCGAGCACGATAAGCGAGACCGCAGAGTCCGATGTGCAACTCCTGCGCGCCGAAACCGGTTGGACCAACTTCGGTGAGGTTTTGCAATTCAAACAAAACCTCGCAGTCAGTGCCTTCACGATAGCCGTGAATCACGGCCTCACCTTCTTCGTCGTACTCAGTCAGCGCCCACGGCGCGATCGTTTGAATGTAGCGCGCGCGAAAACCGGGACGACAATCGGCGTAGAAGAGATCGCCGCTGCCCGATTCGTAGAGCACGGTCCAAACTTCCAGGCCTTCTCCGAGTTTCCAACAACGACCATGCAACACCGCACCGCGGCGATTGAGTTGAGTGGCTTCGCCCTGGTCGCCCGCCTGCTCCGCCAGATAGTTGAACGCCTTCTCGCTCGAAACTTCTAAACCGATCGTCTCAAAGGTAGGATTCATCTGCTTTGTACTTGGTGCTTAGTGCTTTGTGCTTTGTATATTGCTCTATGAATACTAAGGTCAACGTTAAAAAGAATCAGTACTAAGCACAAAGAACAAAGTACTAAGCACTAACCTCACGCACATTATTGCGCGCCTCGCTTGCGCTGTCTATGTTTAGCGGCGCGCTCGCGCGGCGTCGTTTTTCCCGTCGCTGCTTCGGCGCGCGGCGCGCGGGTTCTGAAACCGCGAATCACTCGCTGCGGACCGTGCGACGGTTGCACTCCCGATCGGACCATCTCCGCAAACAGGTCAACATCATAGTCCGCTTCGCGCGACATGTCTTCCCGAATCGCGTGCAGGACCTCTAGAAATTTTGGTCGTCGATACATTCTTAGCGCTTCGTTCTTTGTGCTTTGTTCTTTGTACTTTGTTCGGTATGCGTAACCCGGTGCTCGTGCGTACAAAGCACCAAACACAAAGTACAAAGATCTAACCGACTTTTTCCGTTGCTTCAGAAACCAGGAACTCCGGCGTCACGATCATCGGCACGTAGAATCCGGCGGCAGTGTTGAAGAGCCTGATGCGCGCCTGCCGTCGCACGTTCGCGAGATGACCGAAGTTCCAGGTCACCAAATAATCAATCTTGTGAAAAGATGCAATCGCTACGTGCAACGCATCCGCGATGTACTTGCGATGAAAGATGCCGCGCGCGATGTAACCTTCGGCTAGGATCGCCGCTTCTTCCGTTAACTCAACCTGTTCGAGGTTCTCGATCAGTTTCAGATACGAAGTGCGATGCGGCTCGCTGATTCGTTTCAACTCAGAGGTCACGAGTGGCGAGACGACGGTGCGATAGTCAGGCATCTCGTGCTCCCACCAACGAATCGTCAAGTCGCGCCGAAACGGCTCGCCGTTATCGAGATAGGCGCCGATCACAGATGTTTCCAGATAAAGCCCTTGTTTCATGGAGTTGTTGCTGCAGTCTCCGGATTAATGTTTTCAGGAGTCTTCGGTTTATTCAACGCCTCGAGTCGCATTGAGCCGCGCGCGAAATCGAAATAGATGCGGAAGTGCTTTAAAAAGTTACCGCCAAGTATTCCGGCCTGCGTAAACCCTGCCGTTTCGTTCACAGGTTCCATATCAAGGATGGCAGCGTTTATTCTTTCAAGCGTCGTCACGCCTAAACTCAATTTGGGTAGCTGCAAAATCTTCACATCTTCTGTGACTCCGGCTGCACCAAACACGCGAATGCCACTCGAGGGTTGAATTAGTTCGAGAAGCTGTTCCTCTTGCGACAGTTTTTCGGAAACGACCGTGATGCTAGCTGCCGTATCGATGATGAAGTTTACGGGCTTTTCGAAACCTTCGAGACCGACCTCGCCACTTAAAAATCCGCTCGACGTCGTGCGCAGTGGAACTTCTACAATGCCGTCACTCGGATTAACCGGTGCAAGCGCCAACATTCCTTCAGGACGACGAACAGTCCACGCTTCAACGTTGTCTGACTGGTTCTGACGGACGAGCGACATGCGTCGCGTGCCGTAGTCGATCGAAGTTAAAAACTTCGCCACGACCGACAGACCGAGATAACCATCGACCGGAACCTTGTCGTCGAAAAACTTGCGAATGTAGACCGGCACGTTCTCGACTTTCGCGCCGCCGATCTCCAGCGAGTTGATATAGCCGTAGACGATCTCAAACCTGCCGCCGCCTCCGACTGCGCGCGCGAGCCCGCCCCGCGCCACGGGCTTGATACCGAGCTTCTTCGCAGTCTCTTCTGAAATGACGGACATGCCCGAACCGGTGTCAAGCACGAATCGCATGACTTGTTTCTGTCCGTTGACGCGAACGGGCAACACGGGACGATTGTCAGTGGCTTCGAAAGGAACAGAAGTTCGGTCCTCGCCGCCGGCGATGTAAAGCGAACCTTGCCGGCCGAGATAACGAAGGAAATCGATGAGACCAAGGATGCGAGCGCGCCGATCGGTGTCGGTCTTCGGCGCAATTACCAGGAATCGTTCATAAGCGTCGGCGGCCTCTTTGTATCGCTCGCTTCTCGCCGCCGCCTGGCCCAGGTTGAAAACGAAATCGGGTTCGTTAGGATCAAGACTCACCGCACGACGCAACGCCGGGATCGCCAGCGACAATCGGTTCTCGTAAAAGTCGACCATCGCCAGCCCGGCGACCGCGAGCGCTTCATTTTCGTTGAGCGCCAGCGCGGTGCGAAACTCTTCAACCGATAGTCGAAACTCGCCAGCAGCGAGGATCGCCGAGCCGAGCAACGCGTGTCCGCGTGCTGACAGTGGATCCAGCATGATGACGCGCGCGGCGTTGTCGTACGCGCCCTGCAAGCTGCGCTGTTTCAGCAGAGTAAAACTCAAACCGAGACGCGCTTCGATGTCCCTGGCGTCTTTGACGAGCAGGTCGCGAAAGATCTTTTCAGCCTGCGGGTAGTCGCCTTTGCGGAGCGCCTTGTAGCCTTTTTCGTAGGCCTTCTTGTCGGCGAATGCGTGCGCGCTTGGCGCGGCGCCGGCAAGTGCGAAACAAAACACGAAGGCGGCCACACTAAGGGCCGCCATCCGGGAGAAACGCGTGTTGCTGTTACGCCGCATGATAATTACTTTCTGAGTAAACCGTCAGCTTCAACTGTGTCACAGTGTACTCGACTACTTTAGTATCTCACCTGTCTTCATTGACCAAAGAACGAGATCGAGCTCGTCGAAGTCGACTTTGATCTCGCGCGCGAAGCGAATCAGTTCCTGTTCGACTGCCAGGTACTTCGTCCGCGTGGACGGCGGCTTCGGCGCATCGACGACGCCCACTTCGCACAGGCAACGCATCACGTGCTTATCAAGAATCGCGTGTCCCTTGACGCCGATGTTGCGCAGGAAGTGGCTGGCTTCCTTGTAACCCAGACCCTTGACCTGTTTCTCCTGGGCCAACCAGTCGCGCCGTTCAAAAGGATCTGCAAAACTACGCAGCCGCTGGCGCAGCTTCATGCCAAACTCCGCGCGAAAGTAGTCGCGCGTGACGACGATGTACTGCGGTCTCGCGACCGGAAAACGATGCGCGCCTGCGTTCTTCAACGCCTTCGTCATAGCTTCTGGCGCACCGTCGAGCAGCAACGATCGAACGGCGTCAACGGAATCGAGTCCCATGCGCGCCGACGCGCCGGCAGTGAAAATGCAGTAAGCGAGTTCTTCCCAAAGCCTGGCATCAGATCCTTTACGCCAAACTTCCTGAAACTCGCCGAGCCTCTTTCGAATCTCCTTGCGCCGCGCCCGGTGAGTGGCAATCACTCTTTCAACTGTGACGGGTTCTTGATTGCGTTGCACTGTAGTTTGTCAATGCGTCGATTCTATGAGCCTGCCGGAAACATTGTCAACGAAATGCTTCTGTAGAAACTAACGCACAACCGGCGCCGATCGGTGTTATGATGGCGGCGCGCATCCTCGTTCATATCCGGCGCATCAAAGCTTGCTCTCCCTCACGAATCCCCGAAGATGACGTGGAGTTTATTTAAACTACGAATGGTGAATTGGCGACACACAGTTGGTCTGCTTTGCGTGGTCTTGTTTGCTCTGACTACGAATGTTCTCGCACAAGAACCGGTGCCATCGCCTTCGCCATCACCGGCGGAAGCAAGTGAGACAACGCGGCCCCTGTACGGCTACCAGGGCGTGCTGGTCGAGACTCTCGACGGCAAAATAATTTCGAACCAGGCCGAGAACGATCAGTTCAATCCCGCGTCCACATTAAAACTCGCGACCGCGCTGATCGCGTTGCAAACCTTCGGTCCGTCGCATCGTTTCGCGACCGGAGTTTGGACCGACGGCACGCTCGACAAGAACACCGGCGTACTCACGGGAAACCTTTACATCTCCGGACGCGATCCGTCGTTCCATTACGAACACGCTGTATTACTCGCACGCGAACTGAACACGCTCGGTATCAAGGAAGTCAGCGGCGATCTGATCGTCGCGCCGGGTTTTACGATGAACTTCAGCCCCTCCGCCTCGCGTTCGGGCGGCCAGCTTTATGACACGCTGGATTCGACCTTGCGCTACGCGGAAGCCGTGCGCGCCTGGAACTACGAACGCACACTGCTCAACGATCGCGCGAGTCTTGAAAAAGTGCCAAGCGTCGCGGTGATGGGCGCCGTCTCCGTCGCGGCAGTCGCCCCTTCGGCAAAACTGTTGTTGACGCAACGATCGAGTCAGTTGGTCGACATACTAAAAGTCCTGCTGTGCTACTCGAACAACTTCATGGCCGATCGCATCGGCGAAGCGTTAGGCGGACCTGAAGCGGTGCGACAGCGTTTGATTGCACAGCTTCAACTCTCGCCCGACGACCTGAAGATCTCGCGCTTAAGCGGACTCGGCGTGAACCGCGCGTCGCCGCGCACGATGATTAAGATCTACCGTGCGCTGCTCGCAGAGTTGAAGAAGTCGGGACTAACGGCGGGTTCGATTATGCCTGTCGCGGGGATCGATCCGGGTACGTTGGAAGATCGGTTCACGGGTTTGCCGTTCCGCGGCAGTGTGATTGGCAAGACCGGTACGCTGATGCGGACCGACGGTGGTGCGAGTTCGCTGGTCGGCCAGATGCGGGCAGCGAACGGTGAGGTACTGCTGTTCGTGATCATGAACCAGCGTGGCAGCGTCAGTCGCTTTCGCGAGAACCAGGATTATCTCGTGATGCTGGTCCAAAATTCACGCGGCGGACCGAAAGCTTTCGATTACAAACCGTTGATGTTGACGATGAAATTGTCGCAAACGGAGAGCACTGTGGCCGGGAGCGAGGAGTTCGAACCGCCGTCGAAATCGAACGATCAGTAGTCGCGCGGGCCGCGACTGAATTAGCCCTGAATTACACGGGCGCGAGTAAAAATTACAGAGCACCAGGTAATAATTGCGCCCCGGGGATCCGAAGATCGCCGGGGCGCTTTGTCGTCCATCTGCGTTGCGGCGTGCGGCACCGCAGCCACAGCGGACGATTCTTTGCTTTCCGCACCAAACTCGAATTGGCCGACGGAAGAAGCCGCTCCCTAAGTAAATGCACAATCGCGCCGGATTCCGCAGAAATCATTTGCGCATCGCTTAGGTAACGCACTTCCTATCACCGTTACTTTCGGTAACACTCCGTCCAGCGCCTCACAACCACGCCCGCGCGAAACCAAGCGATCTGTGGCTGGCATGGTCGTTGCACCCCTGGACCGCGGGAAGTCTTGCCGAAATACCCAGCTACCCGCACCGGAGGAGTGATGACTCGAACCAAGCGAAGGAAAAAACCAGCCACCCAACGCGGCTACTCGATGATGCAACTGCTCGTCACACTCGCCGTCGTGAGTGTCGTTTCCGGATTGGCCGTCATGGGGATTGCGTCCGCCAGACAACGCATCCGTTTGACCAACTCCTCTCGCATGCTCGCCAGTTGGGCCGAGAAGGCGCGAGTCGACTCCGTGCGGCGACATCCAACCGATCCCGCTCAGATGTCCGGTATCGAAGTGCTGAACAAGACCACCTACCGCGTGAAGATGGACTTCGATGGAAATGGAACAGTCGAAACGAAGGACATCACGCTCGATGAAGGTGTGGAGTTCGCAACCGATCCGATCGCGCTCGTGTTTGATTGGCGCGGTCGCCTCGTAGATCTGGATACCACCGAGATCAAAGTCAGTATCGCTCTGCAGTGGGGCGACGATCCTGACGATCAACGCCTCGTCGACATCACTCGTTCGGGCGACGTAACGCTCGATAGCGACGTCTACCTCGACGACATTCCAAACGTTAACGCCATCGAAGCGCGCAGCGGTGTCGACAGCGGATCAACGCTCGGCGCCAACAACAACCCGAACGCCACGCCGACTCCGACACCAGCGACAGAAGAATCGCCGACGCCGAATCCTTCTCCAACGCCGGAAGTGATAGATCTACCGCCGCCAGACGGCGGTGGTGGTGGAGAGGAAACAACTCCGGATCCAACGCCAACTCCGACACCAACGCCAACTCCGGCGCCGACGCCATCGGGATCGCCTTCGGTGGACCCGAACCCGACGCCGACGCCTTGTTTGGTTAGCCAGACGACCAGTCCGAGTCCGCTGTCGTTCTCCAAACACAGCGGAGGCACAGTGAGCTTCACCGTCAATCCGAGTGGCTCGGTGGAGTTTGTAGATGGCCCGAACAATCTCAGTGTGACGCGAATATCCGGCAACAGTTTCGCGATCTCGTCGTTGAACAACACTCGCGGCAACTTCACGCTCACGTTCAATACACCCTGCGGTTCACAGGCCGTAAGCGTGACCGTGGTGAACTAAATGGAGAACTACATGGAAGCGTCTGTTACATCTCGCAAAAAGAGACAGCAGGAAAAGGGATTCACGCTGATTGAGACGGCCGCGGCGCTCCTGGTGATGATGATTGGCGGCCTGGGCATCTGTGCGGTCTTTGCCTACGCAATCAAGAACAACACCGGATCGCGCGATCGCGCTCTCGCACTCGCAGTGGCACAGCAGCAGATGGAACGTTATCGCCAGATGAAATTCATCGATCCGGGATTGACGGCGCATGCCCCAACGACTGAAACGGTCACCAGCGCCGACAGCCGGACTTACACCGTCCGCACCACCATTACGGATACCACCACCACGATGAAGACCATCAAGATCGAGGTGACGCCGCAGTTAAGCCCGGGGCTTTACGGCCTCGGCACCGTCGAAATCAGCGTGCAACGTTCCACGTTCGAGTTAGGTATCTATCAGGGTGCGTAAAGAAAGATTCGCGTGACCATGAACAATCAAAATTCACAACGCGGTTTTTCGCTTATCGAATTGATTATCGCGATGACGGTGACGATCGTCATCGCCGGCATCGCGAGCTCGCTGGTGGCCCAATCGTTCCGCATGCGTTCTCGTGAGGACGCTCGCTCGGACGCGATCGCCGACGCGCAGCGCGCGCTCAACATCGTCTCGCGCGAGATCGCCAACTCCGGTTTTGGCTTGATTGATAACGGTCTTGTGCCTGAGGACACCGGGCCAGGTTCGATCAGGTTCCGCTCCGATCTCAACCGCTACACGCGCGATTCGTCGGGCAATCTCGTCTCCGGCGCCGGATTCGTTAGCGAAGCCGACGAGGACATCAAGTACGCGATGTACCACGACGACGTCGCAAACCGTCACTATCTCGTCCGCTTCGACGTAAATCTCGGCGGACGTGAAGGCACGACGGTGCTGGCAAACCGGCTCGACACTTTTAGCCTTCAGTATTACGGCAGTGACGGCACCGAACTGGACGTCGTCACGGATCCTCTTAATTCGAGTCTCGCCTGGAAGATCAGGATCACGGTTGGTGTGTCGTTGCCGGCCCAGGGTGTACCAGGTTCTCCGGGTTATCAACCCGAATCAACCATCAATCTCATTTCCGATGTCGTGCTGCGGAATGCCAGTCAGATCACTTACTGAGTCGAGTGAGGTCTAATCACAGATGAAGCGTCAGACAAGTTCGAATCGTCACGGTGAAAAGGGCGCCGCCCTCGTCATCAGCATTCTGATCGCCACCTTGCTGCTCGCCGTTGCGGGAACAGTAATCCTGACCAGCGGCATGTCGGCGACGACCTCGATCGAAGGAACAGCGGAGTTGCAGGCGTACTACGCCGCCGAAAGCGGATTGGAAGCGACACTCAACGTTATCCGCGGCCATGTTTCGCCGACCGGACTCCCCAGCGGCACGCGCATGAATTTCCGCAACGCTGTAGACATCACGAAGGCGAACAAACCCAGCGACAAATCGGAAGTCTCAACGCTGTCAGCCTGGCTCAACTACGGCAGCGACGGACGCGTGACACCGAGTGGCGCAAACTACGCATATTCGATAACGGTCAGGGACCCCGACGACTGGGACGGAACCAAACGCACAACCGATCCTACTTACCGGACCACTCGCATTCAGGTCCAGTCAACCGGCTACGGTCCAAAAGGCGCGATCAAGATGATGGAAATGATCGTGCAAAAGACCCACTTCGATTTTGAACCGGATGCGATGCTCGTCATGCGCGGCGCTGATAGCGGCGCTGCCATGACGTTCGACATCGGCGACAGCTCGGCCAAGTTTTACACCGGACACGATAACGCGGCTCTCGCCGGTAATCTTCCAACGTTCGGCGTAACCCATGCAGCGGACAAAGTCGTTGCTGATAACGCAATCACAAAAGGCGCCACAGTCGAAGAGGAGAGAACGCACATAGTGCCGATGGATGAGTTGCCGTCATGGTTGCAGACGGCCGACGACGCGCGGGCGTTCCTGAGCGACATGCAGTTGACGGCGCGAAGTCTGGGCCGTTACTTCACCAGCTTCAGCGGCATGGCGGGAACTGAAGCGAATCCCCGGCTCACGTTCGTAAACGGCAATTGCACACTCGACGGGGGCGCTGGAATTCTGATCGTCACGGGCAATCTGATCATGAACGGCAACCCGACGTTCAAAGGGATCATTCTGGTGCTCGGCGAAGGCACGATCAACCGCGACGGCGGCGGCAACGGCAACGTGTGGGGTTCGATCTACGTCGCAAAGTTTGCTCGTTCGTGGCCGGCTTCGGAAAACGGACTGCCGCATCCATTTCTCGCGCCTGCGTTCCACACGAGCGGCGGCGGTACCGCAGATCTGAAGTACGATTCGGTTTGGGTGCAACAGGGGAGAGACGCACTCGGCGATATCGTGCGCGATATTCGCGAGTATTAGTCAGTGGTCAGTGGTCAGTAGTCAGTGGTCAGTGGTCAGTGGTCAGTGGTCAGTTGTAGATTGACTACGGACTACGGACTACTGACTACGAACAACGGCCCACTGACCATCCGTGTTATCCTCTCACGGATGGCTGACATCCTACTTGTCGAAGACAAAGACAGCCTGCGCCGCGTCCTCCGATTGACTCTCGAGAATGCCGGCTACAACGTCGCCGAAGCTGTCGACGCTTCTTCCGCCCTCAACGAAATCGCCAACACTCGCCACCGACTCATACTCACCGATCTACGCATGCCAAACGGCTCGGGTCTCGACGTGCTGCGTGCCGCGCGCAACGCAGACGCCGACGTTCCCGTGATCGTCATGACCGCCTTCGGCTCGATCGACGAAGCCGTGCAGGCAATGAAAGACGGCGCGCACGACTTTCTGCAAAAACCAGTAGACTCAAATCATTTACTGCTGCTCGTCGGACGCGCGTTGGAGCAAGCGAGACTGCGAACGGAAAACGTGTTGTTACGCGAAGAGTGGTCGCGCCGCTATGGTTTTCCGCGCATTCTTGGCGAATCGGAGTCGCTGAAACGCGCGGTGGGTGAAACGCAACGCGTTGCGCAAACGGAAGCGACGGTGTTGCTGCTCGGCGAATCGGGCACCGGGAAAGAGTTGTTTGCGCGCGCGGTCCATCATCTTTCGGCGCGACGTGACAAACCGTTCGTCGCGATCAACTGCGCGGCGATTCCCGAAACTCTGATCGAAAATGAATTGTTTGGTCACGAGCGTGGCGCGTTCACGGGCGCGAGTGATCGGCGGCAGGGCAAGTTTGAATTGGCCTCGGGCGGAACAGTGTTTCTCGACGAGATTGGTGAGTTACCGCTGGCGGTGCAGGGCAAGCTGCTGCGCGCGATTGAAGAGAAAGTCGTCGATCGAATCGGCGGACGCGCGCCCGTTGCCGTTGACGTTCGCGTCGTTGCGGCGACAAACAAAGACTTGAAAGCCGCAGTCGAAAACGGCGAGTTTCGCGGCGACCTGTTTTTCCGGCTCGCTGTATTTCCGATCGACATACCGCCGTTGCGCGAACGCGGCGACGACGTGATATTGCTGGCGCGACACTTCGCGGCGGAAATCGGAAAAGACCTGCGCGGACGTGAAGCGCAACTGCGTCCCGCGGCAGAGTCGGCTTTGCGGGAACATCGTTGGCCGGGAAACGTTCGTGAACTCGAGAACGCGATCGAACGCGCCTGCATTCTGTCCGACACGATGATGCTCGAGCCTCGCGATCTCGGTCTCGACAACGCGTCTCACGCCGATGAGTCCGATGCGCTCCAGCAACTCGATCTCTCAGGGACACTGTCAGAGGTGGGCCATCGTGCGTTACGGCTCGTCGAACGCCGGAAGATCGTGAACGTGCTCGAAGCAAACCTGGGAAACAAAAGCAAGACCGCCGAAGATCTCGGTGTCAGTTATAAAACACTTCTCAACAAGATGAAGGAATACGCTCTCTGACACGAGACCGCGAAATCACCACCGATGAATCCCCCGGTACGGTCGCCGGTGAAACTGTCGAACAGGTAGGCACCGCACCACTGGAACCTCCCCCTCCCGCGAAACCAGCGCCTCCGAGCACCGGTCGATCCGCGTTCTTCGTCGGCGCCGGGATTCTCATCAGCCGCGTCATCGGCCTGGTCCGCCAACGAATCTTCGCGCACTACTTCGGCAGCTCCGCCGAAGGGGACGCGTTCAGCGCGGCGTTTCGCATTCCCAACTTCCTTCAGAACGTCTTCGGCGAAGGCGCACTGTCTGCATCGTTCATTCCCGTCTACGCGAAGCTGCTGGCGCAGGAAGACGAAAAAGAGGCCGCGCGCGTGGCGAATGCGATCTTCGGCATCCTCGCGCTCGTCACGGCCGTCGTTGTGCTGATCGGCGTACTCACGACGCCGTACATCGTCACCATAATCGCCGCAGGATTTGAAGAAGAACGACGCGACCTCACGATCACGCTGGTCCGGATTTTATTTCCGGGCGCGGGCATGCTGGTCCTTTCCGCGTGGTGTCTCGGCATTCTGAATAGCCATCACCGGTTTTTCATCTCTTACACCGCACCGGTCGCGTGGAACGCCGCAATCATTGCCGCCCTGCTCTATTTCGGTAACCGCGTCGATCTACCGGGGCTCGCGGAGATGACAGCGTGGGGTTCGGTGGTCGGCAGTGTGCTTCAGTTTGGCGTCCAACTTCCGACCGTCCTGGGCTTGATTCATCGCATTCGTCCGCAGCTCACGCTTGCGAGTGCTCACATCAGGCAAGTGATCCACAGCTTTTTCCCGGTGTTCATGAGTCGCGGGGTGGTCCAGATCAGCGCTTTTGTCGACGCCGGACTCGCGAGCTTTCTCGGCCAGGGTGCGGTAGTCGCACTTAATTACGCACAGAGCCTGTACACGCTTCCGGTGAGCTTGTTTGGCATGTCGGTGTCGGCCGCCGAACTGCCCGCTATGTCGAAGACTTTGGGGACGGCGAGCGTCGTCGCCGAAACCCTGCGGCACCGGCTTGAAGAAGGACTCAAGCGAATCAGTTTCTTCATCGTTCCTTCGGCTGTCGCATTCCTTGCGCTCGGCGACGTGATCGCCGCGGTGCTGTATCAAACCGGTAAGTTCACTCGAAACGATTCGATCTACGTTTGGACCATCCTCGCCGGCGCCGCGGTCGGCCTGCTCGCGTCGACGATGGGCCGGCTTTACTCGTCGACCTATTACGCGCTGCGCGACACTCGCACGCCGTTGCGCTATGCGGTCCTCCGCGTCGCGCTGGGCGGCGCGCTTGGTTACTTCTGTTCCCTTCACCTGCCCCGGCTCTTGGGGCTCGACGCGAAACTGGGCGCGGCTGGGATCACGGTCGCTTCCGGAATTGCGGGTTGGATCGAGTTCGTCCTGTTACGGAGGAGCTTAAACAAACGAATCGGACGCACTGGTCTACCTATGTCCTACGCCGCCAAACTCTGGGCCGGAGCGCTCCTCGGCGCGGCGCTGGGCTGGGGTCTCAAGTTCCTCGTCGGTGGCTGGCATCCGATTCCTCTTGCGATCGTCGTCCTGGGTGCATACGGCACCTGTTATTTCGCAGTGGGCTACGTCTTTGGCCTGCCTGCCGCCCGCGCCATCATCGGCCGAATCTTGAGGATGGCGGGGCTAAGATCGCGCTCGTGACTGGAACCCACCTGTGATTGGTAATTTCTTTTCTATGATTTAGGAAACCGAACACAGTAGGAGTTCCCAGAATGCCCCGGATTTTTAACCTCCAACGCCTCGTACTCTCGCTGGCCGCGGCTGTCGTCATGATGGCGGCGTCGTCCACAGCGTGGGCCGATCCGATTACTATCACTGTCGGCAACCCCGGCAACGCGGGCACTGACAACGTGCTCTTCAACAATGGCGCACTGGTCCATGCAGGAACGCTGGTGCAGGGCGACTTCAACGGCGCCGGCGCTGGATTCATCGTGGATTTCACGTCGGCCTCCGGCAACGGCAACCTCGGCGTCAGCGGTGGACAGGCGGTGCTGGTTGGCGGCGCGGGTAATACGCCTTTCACGAACGTCACCGTACAACTGGAAAACGGCGCTACGTTCCAAAAGCTCATATTCAACATCGACGTCACGAACGGACTTCAGAACGCGTCGGTCCAGTTCACAGTTAACTACACGCTCGCGGGCGGACAGGTCTTTCAACAAGTATTCTCGGTTGACGCCAATGGTCAGAACTTCTTCGGCATTCAAGCCGCTGAAGGTGCGGTTATCAACAGTGTGACGATTCAGGCTCTGGGCAACACGACGTTCGCCGAGATCAACCAGTGGCGACTGGGTGGATTCAATACTGTGGGTGAGGTTCCTGAACCGGCGAGCTTGTTCCTGCTGGGCAGCGGACTGGCCGGAACGGCCGGAATGGTCCGTCGCAGGTTGAAAAACCGCCAGCAGAAATGATATCCATCTCCGGCTGGTAATTAGGATTTCGCGCGCAGGCGCGCTTAGCCCCCAAGGAGACAAACGCATGTACACACAGCCGATGATTCTTCCATTAGACGGGAGTGGCCGAATCTATGTGCTGCAGGATAAAAACGGACAGGTGGTCGGGACAGGCTCACGGGAAGTTTGCGAGACGCTCATGTACTTGATGGGCGCCGGTCTGGCCCCCGCCGTAGAACAGGCCCAGGCAGTTTCCCACAGCAATGTGCGGGCTGCGATCACGATCTAAACACGACGATTAGGCAGGCACGTAAAGAGATTCTGGAACAGAGGTGCTCCCTGTTCCAGAATCTTTTTTTTAAATTCTCTGGAGGCAGCCGGCGATTAGATATTTAAGTTAAGTATCCTGGAAAAACGGACGGTTGGTGCAGCGGCAGGCACGGCGGGGCGGGGGGCCCTGTGGCCGCCTTTTTTGTTTTAGGGGCCAAGTCCTGAACTGCTACGAACTAAGAACAGGTGAGGAAGGGGGCAAGCATAGCGCGCCCCCGCCTGGTTTCGCGGAAGCGGGGGCGTTGCCCCCTTCGTAACTTGTTCTGCTCGGGCTCCTAACTTTGTTCTGCTCGGGCTCCTAACCTGTTCTGCTGGGCGTTTCAAACTGAACTTCGATAAAACAGTGGGTCTGATATCATCCTCCACGTGCTTCCAGTCGTTTCAGCCGAGCAGATGCGGGAGATTGACCGTCTCACGACGGATGCCTATGGCATCCAGTCGCTGCTGCTCATGGACGCGGCGAGCGCGGCGTGCTTCGCCGCCATCAGCGCCCGGTACGACGGTGACCTCGCGGATGTGCCGGTCCTGATTCTCTGTGGCAAGGGCAATAACGGCGGCGATGGCGCGGGGCTCGCTCAACTACTCACCGAGGCCGGCGCGCAATGTACTGTCGTCCTATTCGGCCTGCTCAGCGAAACGCAAGGCGACGCCAGAACAAACTTCGAACGTATCAACCAATCCGCAGATCTGCTCCTCATAGAATGTGACGACGCAACAACCTTCGACCAACTCGCCGAAATCGATCGCGACTACGACGTAATCGTCGACGCACTCTTCGGAACAGGCCTGACCCGCCCGCTCGACGGTGTCTATCGAAAGGTCGTCGAATATCTGAGGTCGTTGCGAGAAGCCCGCGAACAAACGAACGCCGAGTCGCCATTCATACTTTCAGTCGACATCCCCTCAGGTCTGAACGCCGATTTGCCGGACCCAATCGGACCTGCGATTAAGGCCGACCTGACGGTGACGTTCACGGCTCCTAAATCGGCGAATGTTCTTCCGCCCGCGTGTGACTTCGGTGGTGAGTTGATCGTCGCAGACATCGGATCTCCGCGACAGCTAGTCGAAGAAACAGCACATCCGTGGATGTTTGTCACTGAGGCTGAGGACGTGAAACGGTGGCTGATGAGCACTCGATACGTTCCCGGCTCTTACAAAAACGCGCATGGCAACGTGCTGATCGCCGGCGGCTCGCGCGGTTACTCAGGCGCGGCGGCATTGTGCGGCAACGCTGCGATGCGCTCGGGCGCCGGATTAGTAACGGTCGCCACCGCGGCGTCAGCTCAACCGCTTGTTGCGAGTGGCTCGATGCCGGAAGTGATGACGATGGCGCTCGCGGAAACTGATCGCGGCGCAGTAAGCGACGACGCAGTCGATCATTTTCTAAAACTCGCCGCGAAGAAATCGACCGTCGTTGCCGTCGGACCAGGTTTGACATCCGACGACGAACGCACACGCCGGTTTGTTCGTCAGATAGTCGAGCGACGATCGACGCCATGCGTGATCGACGCCGATGGTTTGAATTGTGTCGCTCCATGGCCTACCAGTCTCAAAGGCTCGGCGGAACATCCGCTCGTATTGACGCCACATCCGGGAGAGCTGGCTCGACTACTGGGACGCGACGAGATCGGCGATCGCGTGAAAGCGGCGCGCCAGTTTGCGATGGACCATCAGGTGATCCTCGTGTCCAAGGGTTCGCGTTCGCTGATTGCCGCGCCGGATGGTCGCGTCTTTATTAACCCGACAGGC
Organism: Pyrinomonadaceae bacterium; assembly: GCA_025923035.1. Lineage (GTDB taxonomy): Bacteria > Acidobacteriota > Blastocatellia > Pyrinomonadales > Pyrinomonadaceae > PSRF01. The sequence goes on from JAICGQ010000005.1 coordinate 16,521, forward strand.
AATCCGGGGCTCGGCAGAGCAGGCTCGGGCGATACGCTAACCGGTCTGATATCAGGATTCCTGACGCAGGCGTTTGCTACGCTAAAAGAAAAGACAGATCCCCTCGCCGCCGTAATCTCGGCGCTCTATGTAGGCGGACTGGCGGGAGATCTCGCCGCGCGCAAAATCGGTATGCGCACCATGGTCGCCTCAGACATTCGGGACCACTTCAGTGAAGCCATTCGTTTACTTGACGCGAGCGGAGAACGACCTTCAGGGGGCGTTCGTGAGTTAACTGGATGACTAGAACCCGCGACCATCTTCCCGCCGGTGAGTTCCGCAGCTCTTCGCCGGCGGAGACTTTCAACTACGGACATCAACTCGGCGCGCGCCTCGAAGGCGGTGAGATCCTGTTACTGAGCGGTCCGCTCGGCGCGGGCAAGACGCTCTTCGTCAAGGGAATCTGTTCGGCGCTGGGAATCGACGAGGAAGACGTGACGAGTCCGTCGTTCACGCTCGTGAACCCGCACGCCGGACGCCTGCGCCTGTATCACATCGACCTGTATCGCCTCGACGAAGGCGCCAGCGCCGCCCACGCCGTCGATCTCGACGAACTGTTGATCGACGAGCAGGCGGTGATCGTCATGGAATGGCCCGAACGCATGGGCCCTTACCCTTTGCCGTCAGACGTCTGGCGCATCAACATCGCCGGCGACGGCGACGCTCCACGAACCATTTCGATCAGGTAAAATGACCAAAAAACACTAAGGAGATCTAAGTAAATGCCATACCCGGAAATAATGATTCGCCCGATGCGCGAGGATTTGACGCGTTTAGGAGTAGAGGAATGGAGGACGGCGGACGCCGTCGATAGCGCTGTGCAGAACAGCAAAGGCACGCTGATGGTGGTAGTTAACTCGATTTGCGGATGCGCGGCGGGGAAAGCGCGGCCCGGCGTGGCGCTCGCGCTGCAACACGACGTGAAGCCTGACAAAATCGCTACGGTGTTCGCCGGCGCTGATATTGAAGCCACCGAAAGAGCGCGCAGCTACTTCACCGGCTATGGACCATCCTCGCCTTCAATCGCCATTCTGAAAGACGGTCAACTGGTTTACATGCTGGAACGGTTCCAGATCGAAGGCCGCGATGCTACGCAGATCGCCGGCGAACTGAGACAAGCATTCGACCAACATTGTGTCTCTTAACAAAAGGAGAAGAATCCGTGTTGTCTGCCTCCCGACGTCCCCTTCTGGCTCTCGCAATACTCGCGATTGTGGCGGTTGTTGCGAGAGCGCAGGATCCAATCGACCTTTGGAAGGATTTCGACTTCAGTCAAAACGTCATGAAGCAGTCTGACGTTCAGAAGCTCAACATCTGGGACCTCAAACTGTTGCGTGGCGTGGTGTTTGGCCGTCACGGTCGCATCTTCAAAGACGCTGACATCAAGAACTATCTCGAAGCGCAGTCGTGGTACCAGCCGAACGCCGAGTTCAAAAACTCGATGCTCAACGAGAATGAGCGGCGGAACCTCGACCTGATCCGCATCGCCGAAGCTTCCCAACACGAAACGATCCAGCCAGGCGACATGCGTTACTGGCGCGATCGTCCAATCACGGCGAGGAAGTTAGGCAAGCACAGTAGCGCCGAGTGGAAAGTGTTGACTGCGGAGATTGAAGCGATTCATGGGAAGCGTTTCGACGACGAGCCGTGGCTGCAACAGTATTTCGATGAGCGTTACTGGTACCGCGCGAGCGATAAGTACGATGCGAAGAAGCTCACCGCGATTGAACGCAAGAACCTCGCAATGCTCAACGACGCGCAGAAGAAGCAGCGCAAGGTCGCGCTACTGCCCGGCGATATGGAGCTCTTCGAAAACAGGACAATCACCGAACAGGCACTGCACGGGTTGAGTTTGCACGAGTTGCGGCTGTTGCGGAACGAGGTGTACGCGCGGCACGGTCGCATGTTTCGTGCTGATTGGTTGCAGCAGTATTTCTACATGCAACCGTGGTACACGCCGGACCAGAACTTCAAAGATGAGAGTCTGTCAGGCACCGACCAGCTGAACGTCGAGACGATCGTCAGGTTTGAGAACCGCATTCACCAGGAGTTGAGCACGAAGCCGATCACACGCGCGCTACTGGAAGGTTTGTTCCTCGAAGACGCGAGCCAGATGCGTCAGGAGATCTACGCGCGACACGGCAAGGTGTTCAAAGAACCGTGGCTGCAAAAGTACTTTTCGAGTTTTGATTGGTACAAAGCCGATCCGAACTTCACCGAGGCCGCGCTGACTGAGGTCGAGAAGAAGAACATCGCCACGATTGCGGCTTACGAAAAACGTGCCGTCACAGCGATGAGCACGATAGAGGGTTGATAAGGCCCAACTCAGGCCCCGCGTGACGGGGCCACACGACAAAGTAAAAATACGGATTTAAAGACGATACCGGACGCCGGCGCGCTTTGCGGCTTCTTCTTCGAGATCGACGTTTTGAAGACGCAGAGTGACGTCGGCGTTCATGTCCAGACTGCCGCGTTCGCCCGCGAGTAACTTCACTGTCCCTGCGGCTGCGATCATCGCCGCGTTATCGGTTGAAAGGTGCGGCGACGGGAAGTAGACCGGCAGGTCCAACGACGACGCCATGTCTCGCGCGACTTCGCGCAACTTTCCATTACACGCCACACCACCGGCGATGATCAGCGTCTTCGGATAGTACTCATCCGCGATCTTCTCCATCGTCCTCACGAGCGACTGCACCACAACGTGTTGAAAACTCGCCGCGAGATCTTTGATTCCCTGCGAAGGCTCGCCCCCGTTCTCAACCGGCGACAACCCCGTCTCACGCACATGCTTCGTAACCGCCGTCTTCAGACCGCTGAAACTAAAGTCCGGCAATCCATCCCCCATCCGCGGAATCGAAAACGGCACCGCCTGCGGATCGCCTTCGCGCGCCAGTCGCTCGATCACCGGCCCACCCGGATAACCCAGCCCGAGCATCTTCGCGACTTTATCGAACGCCTCACCCGCCGCATCGTCCCGCGTCCGCGAAACGACCTTGTACCGGCCAGGCTCAGAAATGAAAAAGATATTCGTATGCCCGCCCGAAACGATGAGCGCCTCGGCCGGATACTCAATCGGCGGGTTCTCAAATGCGACCGAATAGATGTGTCCCTCAATGTGATTCACACCGACGAACGGTTTCTTCAACGCATACGCCATCGCCTTCGCGTACGAGACGCCAACGAGCAACGAGCCAACCAGTCCGGGACCGATGGTCACCGCAATCCCGTCGATATCGGCCGCCGTCACTTGCGCGCGTTCAAAGGCCTCCGCGACGACCGGAACGATCTTGTCGAGATGTTCACGTGACGCGAGCTCGGGCACAACGCCGCCGTAGCGCTTGTGAATAGGGACTTGAGACGAGATAACAGACGACACGATCTCGCGGCCGTCGCGCACGACGGCAGCGGCAGTTTCGTCGCAGGATGTTTCAATGCCAAGAACTAACATGCGTCCGGTATTCTAACCTTCGTAGAAGCTGAGTGACGAATCGCCTTGTTTCAAAATCCGTGTCTTAACCAACTTACCGATCGTTTCAGGCAACGTGTTTTTATGATGGTGCTCCACAATGACTAAACCTTCAAACTCACGAAGTAGATCGAGCGTGCGTAAGTAATCATCCTTGTACGGCGGATCGAAATAAACGATGTCCCACGGATACGACTTTGACTGGCGGAGAAAGTCTTCCGCCGTCATGCAGTAGATCTCAAACTGCTCTTCCGAAATGCGGCACAACTCAACGTTCGACTCGATCAACTGGCAACTACGTCGCGAGCGATCGATAAACGTCACGTACCGCGCGCCGCGGGACAACGCTTCAATCCCAACCGCGCCCGATCCCGCGCACAAATCCAGAAATCGCGCGTCTTCAATCCGCGGCGCGATGACATTGAACAGTGTTTCGCGCAGGCGATCCGACGTCGGCCGGACCTGCATCGACGGCGGGCTCTTCAGGTTGCGCCCCTTGTATGCTCCCGCAATAATTCGCATCGACCTAAGCTATCACCCGATCGCCGCCAGTCCCAACCGCACGTCTTTCATGACGTGGTCCACCATCCGGATCGTCGCCGCCGACTTCTCCCGGCTCAGATAAAACTCCGCTTCCCGACGCGCCTGTTCCAACAATTGCTGATCCCGCACCAGGTTCCCAATGCGAAACTCCGGTAATCCGGACTGCTTCGTTCCCAGCAGCTCCCCTGGCCCACGCAGCTCCAGATCCTTTTCGGCGATTAAAAACCCGTTGCTCGTCTTCGCCATGATCCCCAGGCGCTCTTCGGCGATCGCAGTCCGCTTGTCGCTCGTCAGCAGCACGCAATAACTCTTCTCCGCACCGCGACCAACACGTCCACGTAGTTGATGAAGCTGCGATAACCCGAATCGTTCCGCATGCTCGACGATCATCACCGACGCGTTTGGCACATCAACGCCGACCTCGATCACGCTTGTCGAAACCAGTATCTTGATCTCGCCGGCAACGAAAGCATTCATCACCGCTTCCTTTTCCGGCGGCTTCATTTTGCCGTGCAGCAGACCCACCGGCAGTTTCGGAAACACTGTGTCGCGCAAGTACTCGTAACGTTGCTTCGCGTCGCGCAGGTCCATCTTCTCCGACTCCTCAACGAGCGGATAAACAACGTAAACCTGCCGCCCGGCGCTGACTTCGCGTTTGATCAGCTTTTTCACCTCCTGCCGGTGGTCCTCGCCCACGACCATCGTTTCGATCGGCGTCCTACCCGGCGGCAGCTCGTCGATCACCGAAACGTCAAGATCGCCGTAGACCGTCATCGCGAGCGAACGCGGAATCGGAGTCGCCGTCATCACCAGCACGTCGGGATTCAATCCACGCGCGCGCAGTTCCGCCCGCTGCATCACACCGAAACGATGTTGTTCGTCGATCACGACGAGTCCGAGCCGCGCAAACGACACACCTTCCTGAATCAAGGCCTGCGTGCCGATGACAGCGTTGATCTCACCGCCTTTTAGATCTGATTGCAGACGTCGTTTTTCCGCGGAACGCAGTGAGCCGGTGAGCAGTTCGATGCGATACGGCGTCTTCGCCAGCAGGCGTTTGATGTTTCGCGCATGTTGTTCGGCGAGAATCTCGGTCGGCGCCATCATCGCCGTTTGCAGGCCGTTCTCGATGGCGGCAATCATCGCGATCAAAGCAACGATTGTCTTACCGCTACCGACGTCGCCCTGGAGCAACCGGTTCATCGGCGCGTTTGATTTCATGTCGTTGAAGATGTCGCGCGTCACTTTCCGCTGCGCGTCGGTGAGCTTGAACGGCAATACTGCCTTGACGGCGTCCTTTACCGACTTGTCGATGCGAATGGTGACTTCCTTCAACTCCTTCACACGCCGCCCGCGTTTGAAACCGAGTGCAAACGTGAGCCAAAAGAATTCTTCGAAGATGAGCCGCAGATGCGCCGGACTGCGTGACTGCTCGTAATCTGACAGCGAAATGTCGCCGGGCGGAAAGTGAATCTCGCGCAGCGCCTGTGCACGACCGATCAGGTGCGCACGTTGTCGCAGATCCTGTGGCAGTGTTTCTTCGATGGCGGCGTCATCGAGGTGGGCCAGCACTGCGTGAACGATCTCGCGCACGCGTTTTGAGTTGAACTCGCCGAGCTTGCGATAAACGGGTACACGCCGCGCGACGTGAATCGCAGCCAGCGCCGGATCGGGAACGTTTTCTTCGACCTGCTCCGGATCGTGTTCGAGCGGTTCGATGTTGGGGAGGTTCGCGGGTTGGTCGGGAATGGCAATGATTTCGAGCTCGTCCGCGGGACGTTGCAGGCGCAGTTTGTAAATGCCGCGGCGAGGTTCCAGTTCCCAGCGTCCGAACGTGATGAAGCGCGTACCGGGAACCATCCGTGCCGTGTAGTACTTGACGATGTCGTAGGCTCGTTTGCCCGAAACGAACCACCAAACGACCACGTCGCGTCCCGTGTTTCCGGCGTCGCTCGCGGCGACTTCGAAGATGAACAAGCGTGCCGCCCGGCCAAAACTTCCCTTGCCTCGAACGGGATAACCATGTGCCCGGGTGACCGTCAGATCGAGTGACGCTTCGAGTCCGTCCTGAAGGTCTCTGATCGCCGCTGTGCGCGAACGATCTTCGTAACGCATCGGCAGATACGTGAGTAGATCATCGACCGTCGCTTCTGATCGCTTGCGCTTATGGACCTGGCTAGCGAGCGCGGACGCGAGTTTGCGTGAAGGATTCTCGCCTAGTCGTGCGATTCCAAAATTGTGAAGATCCTCGACCGGAGTGTCGAGGGAGATGGCGCTGGGCATCGCCGGGATCATAAGCTATTTTCGTGTTTAAGAAGAAACACGGACTTGGGAGGCGGGGATGGGCGACGAAAACGTTTCTCAGATGACACGTGACGCGTTGAAGCAGTTGCGTCAAGGTCTGTTGCGACTGCACAAGACGCTGCTCGACATGGAGCGCCGCGGGTACGAACGCGCGCGGGGGCGCATCGGCAATAGTTATGAGTTTCTGCAGTTGGTGTTGAAAGACCCGTGGTTCGACTGGCTGCACAGGCTGTCGGAGATGATCGTCCAGATAGACGAGACTCTCGACAATCGCGATCCGGAACAGCCGACGACTGAAGAGGACGCGAAGGCACTGCTGGCGCGTGCGAAGAGTTTACTTGCGCCGGCAGAATCGGGATCGGAGTTTCAGAAGAATTATTTCCTCGCCTTGCAGCAGTCGCCTGACGTCGTCCTGCTGCATGCGGAGTTGATGAGGCTATTAGGAAAATAAACTAGCCGAAAATATCGCGGACCTTATCGACGAGTTTCTTGTCCGCCAGATCCGTGGTTTCCACTTCGGCCAACTGCTCGAGAAGCTTGCGCTGTTCGCGCGACAGACTTGTCGGAGTCATCACAGTAACTGACACGAAGAGATCGCCACGACCGCGTCCGCCAAGTGCCGGCATTCCCTTTCCGCGCAGGCGAAACACGGTGCCGGTTTGTGTTCCCATCGGAACTTTCAGTTTCTCTTCACCATCGAGCGTCTTCACCATCAGATCGGCGCCCAGCGCGGCCTGCGTGAACGTGATCGGCACGGCTTCGTAGAGATTGTTTCCCTGCCGCTCAAACTGCTCGTGTTCGGCGACGTGAATCACGACGTACAGATCGCCGGCCGCCCCGCCGTTGGTTCCAGCTTCACCTTCTCCGGGAACGCGAAGTCGTGATCCGGTCTCGACACCGGCCGGGATCTTGACCTCCATCTGTTTCTCGCGTTCGACACGACCTGCTCCATTACATTTCGTACACGGAGTTTTGACCACGCGTCCAGCGCCACGACACACGTGACACGTTCGCGCCACTGAGAAGAAGCCTTGTTGATAACGGACCTGCCCGGTGCCGTTGCACGTGTTGCAGTTTTCCGGTTGTGTGCCCGGTGCTGCGCCTGTGCTGTTGCAACTCTCGCAAGCCTCGAGACGCGGGATGCGTAACTGCGCCGTCATCCCGTTCGCTGCGTCTTCGAGTGTGATTTCCAGATCGTAACGAAGGTCGGCGCCACGTTGCGCCGAGGTGCGTCGCGAACCACCGCGACTGCCGCCAAACACATCTCCAAACCCAAACAGGTCGCCAAGAATGTCTTCGATTCCGCCAAAACCCGGAGCTCCCGCGCCCCAGGCGCCTGCACCGGCACTGCTCGAAACGCCCGCATGGCCGAACCGATCGTATCGCTTCCGCTGTTCCGCATTCGATAAAACGCTGTAGGCCTCGGCTGCTTCTTTAAACTTCTCTTCCGCCTCGGCGTTGTCGGGGTTCTTGTCGGGATGGTACTTGACCGCGAGACGCCGGTACGCCGTCTTCAGCTCCTGATCGCTGGCCGTACGGCTCACGCCAAGCACTTCGTAATAGTCACGCTTACTCATTCAGTGTTTCTTATAACCTTTCGAAATCAGGGGTTAAAAAGGGTCTAGACTTCGCTTGTGGTGGCGTCGGGTGTGGGGTTCAGCATTGCGGATGTGAGTTGCCCGGCGACGCGCTCCAGTTTGTTCATTACGATATTAATCTCTTCCAGTCTCTGTGCCTGCCCGGCTGCTTCAGCTTCCTTGAAGACTGCCTCGGCCGTCTCCTGATCGATCTCTGAAAGCAGACCGCCAAATTCTACAAATGATTTCCTCGTATTCCTAAGCAGCGAGTCGACCTTCGTCCTCATGACAAGCAGCTCTTTCTCGGTCTTGTCGCTGTCGGCAAATTCTTCCGCTTCACGGATGAGCTTGTCAATCTCGTCCGGCGACAGTCCCGACGTCGGCGTAATACGAATCTGCTGCTCGCGTCCGGTCGCCTTGTCCTGCGCCGACACGGAAACGATGCCGTTGCCGTCGACTTCAAACGAGACCTCGATCTGCGGCACGCCGCGCGGATTCGCGGGAATCCCGACCAGCTCAAACTTGCCGAGCGAACGATTGCCTTTAGCGATCTCGCGTTCACCCTGCAAAACGTGGATCTCAACCGACGACTGATTGTCCACAACCGTTGTAAACGTCCGGCTCTCGCGCAGCGGAATCGTCGAGTTGCGCTCGATGATCTTGGTGAACAAACCGCCACGTGTTTCCAAACCAAGACTCAACGGCAGCACGTCGAGCAGCACGATGTCCTTGACGTCGCCACTCAGCACGCCGCCCTGAATCGCCGCGCCCATCGCGACGACTTCGTCGGGATTGATCTCCGCCGACGGTTTACGTCCGAAAATCTTCTCGACGGAGCGCGCGACGATCGGCGAGCGAGTTTGCCCGCCGACGAGGATCACTTTCTGAACGTCTGCCGGCTGCAGTTTCGCGTCGCTCAGCGCCGTCTGACATGGTTCGACGGTCTGCTCAACGAGATCCTCAACCAGCGATTCGAACTGTTGGCGCGTCAGCGCCTTGTTGAAGTGCTTCGGGCCGGTCGCGTCGGCGGCGATGAACGGCAGGTTGATATTAGTTTCGAGTTGCGTTGAGAGGTCGCACTTCGCGCGTTCCGCAACCTCTTTCAAACGCTGCAACGCGAGGCGGTCTTGCTTCAGGTCAATTCCCGTGTCAGCCAGAAACTGCTCCGCCATCCAGTTCATGATGCGCTCGTCGAAATCTTCACCACCGAGGAACGTGTTTCCCGACGTCGACAGCACTTCGAAAACGCCGTCGTTCATTTCCAGAATGGAAATGTCGAACGTGCCCCCGCCGAGGTCGTAGACCGCGATGCGTTCGGAGTTTGACTTGCCGAGACCGTACGCGAGCGCGGCCGCCGTCGGCTCGTTAATGATGCGTTCGATTTTCAGGCCCGCGATCTTTCCGGCGTCTTTTGTCGCCTGGCGTTGCGTGTCGTCGAAATAAGCGGGGACGGTGATGATCGCGTCGGTCACCGACTCGCCGAGAAAGTCTTCGGCCGCCGCCTTCAAACGCTGCAGGACGATGCCTGACAATTCGGGCGGACTGTAGTTTCGTCCCTGAACACGCACGCGAGCGTCGCCGTTACTTGAATCGGTAATCTCGAACGCCGATGTCTCGCGCATCCGTTCGACTTCCCGCGACTTGAACTTTCGACCGATCAGACGCTTGACGGCATAGACTGTGTTCGCGGCGTTCGTGACCGCCTGACGCTTGGCAATCTGGCCGACGAGACGTTCGCCTTTATCGGTAAAGCCGACGACGGTCGGCGTCGTGCGGCCACCTTCCTTGTTCGGCACGATCTGCACGGCGCCGCCTTCAAGAACGGCGACGCAGCAGTTCGTCGTGCCTAGATCTATGCCAATCGATTTGCCCATTTAAGTTGAACAGCTACTTTCGTGTAGCGACTTTTACCAGTGCCGGGCGGATTAGTTTGTCGCCAAGTTTATAGCCGCTGCGGATCTCCTGAATGACGGTGTCGGGTTCGTATTCGTCTGTCGCTTCGGTCACCACGGCTTCGTGAACGTGCGGATTGAACTGTTCTCCAACCGCCGAAAACTGTTTCACGCCGAGCGCATCGAGCACGCCGGTGAGCTGTTTCCAAATCAGATCCACGCCGCTCAGAAAATGGCGAAACTCATCTGACTCGGCGGCTTCCACTGAAGACTCTGCTTCGAGCGCGCGTTTCAGATTGTCTGAAACCGGCAGGAGCTTCTCCGCGACGTCCGCGACGACGCGGTTGTACGTCTCAGCTCGCTCGCGTTCGACACGCTTGCGGTAGTTTTCAAAGTCTGCCTGGCGACGGGCGATTGTGTTCTTCAGTTCGGCGTTTTCCGTCTCGACTCGCTTCAATTCCGCCCGGGTGGCGATCAGTTCCGCCCTCTCCGGCCCGCCGGGTTCGTCGGAACTCAGATCGTCAAGCCCGAGGGCTTCATCGGTCGCCAGTTGCTCGTCCCCGGCGGAAAAGTCTTCGCTTTCGAAATCGGGGTCGATGTCGGGATCTAGTCTATCCATCTCGGCTGGTGTGCTGGTCGGAGATTCGTTCTCGTTTTCAGCGTCGCTGAACTTGATTGGGATACGGAAACCGCGCTTGTCTTTCCTGTCAGATGTCATTAGGAAGGGTCGGAATCTCCGCGAGTTTAACGTGCGGCTTGCGCGCCAAGGCGCTGCTCAATCAACCGCGCCATGTAGTTTACCATAGCCATTATCCGTGCATATTCGATTCTCATAGGACCAACAACGCCAAGCGTGCCCATGCTTTCGTTCGATCCGACACGATAGGGCGCGGTGATGAGAGCGCAGTCGCGCATCGAGCTGGCGAGGTGTTCGCGGCCGATTGTTACATGCACGTCACCAGGGTAAGTTGCGGCGTCATGAACGCACTCGTTCAGAATCTTGATCAGGCGCGACTTCTCTTCAAACATTTTGAATAGATCACGCATGCGTTCGATATCGTCGAAATCGGGTTTGGTAAGAATATTGGAAGCGCCGTCGACGTAAACTTCGCCCGTCGTCTCCTCGCCGGCCAAACTTCGTTCGCACAGCAGCACCGCGTTTTGCAGCAGCCGATCGTAGAGCGCCTTCTCTTCTTTCATCAGTTCGACGATCTCGGCGCGGATCGTCGCGAGACTCTTGCCGTGAAACTCGACATTCAGATAACTCGCGGTGTGATCGAGTTCGTCCTGCGAAAACTCATCGGCAACACGGATCACTTTGTTGTGAATGATCCCCGACACGGAAACGAGGACGACGAGAATGCGTTTGTCGGGAAGCTGTACAAACTCGATGTGCTTCAGCCGGTTCTCCGCCAGTGACGGTGAAACGACGATGCCGACGTTTTGCGAAAGCGCTGAGAGCACGTGCGACGCGGTTTCCATCAAGCGATCCGGAGACGAGGTCGCGTCGATGTCGTGCGCGGCGAACAGGTGATCGATGGCTTTCAGGTCGCCCCGAGAGAGCCGCGCCTCGCCGAGCATGTTGTCGACGTAATAACGGTAGCCTTTATCGGTCGGCACGCGGCCCGCGGAAGTGTGCGGTTGATCGACGAAACCCGCCTCTTCCAGGTTTCCCATCACGTTACGAATCGTGGCCGGGCTCCAGCCGTAGCCATGCGAAAAGCGGTCTGACAGCACACGTGAGCCAACTGCCTCGCCGGTGACCAGATGCTCCTTGATCAGGGCGGCAAGCAGGACTTCGGCCCGCGGATCGAGCGGGCTTTTGTCGTGATGTTGAAGATTTGAGGCTCGCCTGGGCATAAATTACAAAGCCCGAGCAGTATAAGGATTTACTCAAACCCCTGCAAATAATGCATTCAGGCGTCCGAAACGGCTATTTTTAGGCCGTTTTTGCTGCGACTTCCGACCCCGCCCGCCGCGGGTTGACGGGCCGCGCTCGCCGTCCTTAAGATTAGGCCCGCTGGAGTTCAAAAACCTGGTCACGCCAGTCACTCGGTCCGGTCAAACAACTTACTCCTCTCGATTGCCGGTTAGTTAGGCGTCAACTGTCCCCCGACCAGAGGTTTGTAGCTGCGAGTATCCGTATGAACGATGTGAAAAAATACTTCGCAGACGCATTCCGCCACATGGGCGGCAATCGAGGTGTGCCGTCAATTGAAGTGCGCTTTTACCCCTACGCCGGCTTACGACACACGATTCGGCTGCGCTCGGGACGCGTTTACGTGCGCCTCTCCGATATCTGCAAAGATTCGCCACCCGACGTGATCCGTGCGTTGGCGTGGATTCTCGTCGCGCGATTGCTCGGAAAACGAGTGCCGACGATTCACGACCGCGTTTATCGCGACTATTCGTTGACCCCTTCCGTGATGCGCTCGTCGGATCTCGCAAGACGTGGACGCGGACGCAAGATGATCTCCACCGCGCAGGGCGAGGTTTACGATCTCGAACGGATGTTCACCAAATTGAACCGTCGTTATTTCGACGGCGAGTTGGAGAAACCGACGTTGACGTGGTCGCAGCGCCGCACGCGCAGCATCCTTGGTCATCACGACCACATTTACGACAGCATCACGATCAGCAAAACGCTCGATTCGACAGAAGTTCCGGAGTGGTTTGTTGAGTACATCCTCTATCACGAGATGCTGCACATCAAACACCCGGCGCGTTTGATCAAAGGGCGCCGCTACTATCACACGAGCGCTTTCCGTCAGGACGAGCGTCGTTTTCCGCATTACGAACAGGCCCAGCGATGGCTCGAACGCCTTGCGCGCCTGCGTCGTGTCCCTCGTGCCCGCGCGGCGTGAGTTATTGGAACTAACTATATTAACGTGCGTTTATCACACTGAGGTAGGTGGGCTCCTCAAGGAGAAGGGCGGTCTTGCCGGATGTTTCGGCAAGCTGCCCTTTTCACTTTCACCTGCGCCTCAACACATTCGGGATACCGGTCGCCACACTTTTTTGATTGATCGGCTCGCCTGGCGATCGTGACTTTCGGTCTCGTCTAAAGCTCGGTGTAATTTCTTACCAACTCCGCGTTCCCTGTGTGCGCGGGGAACGCGGATGCCCACTAGACAACCCGCGACCCGCCTCGCTAGACTACCTAGCTTTGTACGTGTGCCCTACCTTTATCTATTGGAGACTTCTGTTTTATGGCAATTCCTGCAACTCAGATTCGACGAGGCATGGTTATCGTTTTTGAAGGCCAGCCGTGCAAGGTCGTCGAATTCCGTCACCACACGCCGGGCAATCTGCGCGCGATGGTGCAAACGAAGCTGCGAAACATTCGTACCGGATCGTCTTTTGAACATCGCTTCCGCTCCGCCGACACTGTGGACCGCGCGTCACTCGAGCAACACGAGATGGAGTATCTCTACTCCGACGGCTCGCACCACCACTTCATGAACACCGAAAACTACGAACAGATCGCCCTCAGCGAGGACGATCTCGGCGACGCCGCGCAGTGGCTTACGCCGGGACTCAAGCTGCAAGCTGAGTTTTACGAAGGCGCCCCGATCGGAATCGACCTGCCACCGTCGATGGAACTGGTCGTGACGCAAACCGAACCGACGCTGAAGAGCGCGACAGTCTCAAACGTGAACAAGCCCGCGACGCTCGAAAATGGCGTGACGATTACGGTGCCGCCGTTCATCAACGAAGGCGACCGCATTCGCGTGGATCCGACCGAAGGGCGTTACATCGAGCGAGCGAAATAGTACTTCGTACTTGGTGCTTTGTACTTTGTTCGTTTGGCTGAGAAGTTTGATCGACCTCAAGCAGGCAGATAAGCCAGCGAACAAAGTACCAAGAACAAAACACCAAGTACAAAAAATCAATATGTACCTGGCTTACAGCCTTCTGTTATCGGTCGGTCTTCTCGTTCTAATCCCATACTTCCTATATCAAGCGTTGGCGCACGGTAAGTACCTCGAAGGACTGCGCCAACGCCTCGGTTCGCTTTCGCCAATGGCAGGTCAGCGTTCGCTGATCTGGCTGCACTGCGTTTCAGTTGGTGAGACGCAGGCGGCGCGTCCATTGGTAGAACGACTGCGCAAGGAGTTTCCGGATCATGCGCTGGTCGTTTCGACGATCACGCGCACCGGACAAAGGCTGGCGGCGGACGTCTTCGGCCGTCACGCGGCCGCGATCTTTTACTTTCCGTTTGATTGGCGCTGGAGCGTGCGTCGCGCGCTGCGGGCCGTGAATCCGTCGGTGGTGCTGTTGATGGAGACGGAGCTGTGGCCGAACTTTCTGCGCGAATGCAAAGCACGCGAGATTCCTGTGGCCTTAGTCAATGGCCGGATTTCGCGACAATCGTATCGCCGGTATTCGTTGATAAAACCGTTTCTGAGACGCGTCCTCGAGTCGGTGAACATTGCAGTGATGCAGTCAGAAGCCGACGCCGGCAGATTACAGCAACTCGGCATGCGTGCGGATCGCATTCGGACTGCCGGAAATCTGAAGTTTGACGCCGGCGCATTGCCGCCGACTGGTGAAAAGACTGCTGAGATTCGCGAACGTTTCGGACTTGATGACGGCACGCCGCTGATTCTCGCGGCCAGCACACACGCGCCGGAAGAAAAGATCGTCCTTGAAAGCTTCAGCAAACTGCAGCGGTCGCAGCCGGTACGATTGATGCTCGCGCCACGTCATCCTGAACGCTTCGCGGAAGTCGCGTCGTTAATCCAAAACTCCGGCATGCCCTGGGCCAAACGGACAAACGCACCCGAAGCGACAGACGCTGAGGCGAAGGTGATTCTGCTCGACACGATCGGCGAACTGCCCGCCACTTACACGCTCGCCACGGTTGTTTTTGTCGGCGGCAGCATCGTCGATCGCGGGGGTCACAACGTGTTGGAACCGGCAGCCGCGGGCGTTCCGGTGGTCACGGGAGCACACACGCATAACTTTCACGCGATCGTGGATCTCTTGAACGAAGCCGATGCTCTCGTTCAACTTCCGGCGCTTGAAGGCAACGCCGCGTCCGACGAGCTGGCAAAAGTTCTCAACGGCTTACTTGCGGATCCGCAACGTCGAAACGAACTGGCCACACGCGCGAAGCAACTCATCGCAACCAACCAGGGCGCTGCGGATCGCACCATCAACCTGATCGCTCCATTATTCTCGACGAAACGCCGCGACAGCTCTCAGTCAAAATCCGTCCTGGCTGCCAAACCACAGACTTCATGAAGTCGATCATCCTTCCGCCACTAAGCGTTCTCTACAACGCCGTCACGCGAACGCGCCTGTCGCTCTATCGTCGCGGAACCTTTCATTCGACGAAACTCGATCGCCCCGTAATCAGCGTCGGCAACATCACTGCCGGCGGGACCGGCAAGACGCCGCTCGTCGAATGGGTCGCACGCACGCTCGCCGCGGCCGGCAAGAAGGTGTGCATTCTTACGCGCGGCTACGGTCGCGAGAATCCCGATCGTATGGTGATCGTTTCAGATGGCCGGAAAGTGCTGGCAACGCCTTCGGAGGCGGGCGACGAACCGTTTCTTCTGGCGACTAACCTGACCGGAGTGTCGGCCGTGATCAGCAACGCGGATCGCGTAGCAGCGGGCAA
>JAICGQ010000006.1 GCA_025923035.1 Pyrinomonadaceae bacterium
CGGTCCCAACACGAGGCGGCTGAGTTCGGCGATTGCAGGTTGTAGTTCAGCGTCAGGCGTCGGCGACGTCAGTCGTTCAAGAAGTTGTCTTGCGGCCTGTTCAATCGTTTTCTGATCAGCGAGTTCAAAGGTGTGTAATCCCTTTTCAGTGACCACCCACGCGAAACTCTTCGGACTGCCGAGTGAATACGACAACAACGACGTCTGCGCGTTGATTACTTCACTTTGTATCTGCGCGAAAGTGAGCGGAGCAGGCCGCAACAAATTGACGCGGCCCGGATTGACGTTCACCTGCGCCTGAAGCGCTTCATAACTTGCATGCACCTCGCGTAGTTTGTCGTCCACAGCCGCGACGGCCTGATCAGAACTCTGCGTGCTGACCAGTCGAGCGCGTTCGTCGACAAGTCTTTGCTCCTCGTTTTGCAGATCCGCTTCCTTGCGCACGAGCTTCGGGTCGGTCATTTGCCGCAGCTCTCTAAAATCGTGAAGCCAATCCAGCAACGCCCGACCGCGACCCGCTTCGTTAACTTCAAACGCGCGAATCTCGAGTTGCGGATCAGGCCGTTTCGCGTCGCGCGCCATCAACAACTCGACATACGTGTCGTAACGCTCGTGGACCGACGCGAGAAACGAACCACGCAACTCTTTGCTCGACGCGTTTTCCCGAAGTCGTTCCGTGATTTCGATCGAGCGCTTGAGATTCGCTTCGGCTTCGTCGAGTTTTCCCTGTTGCAGAGCGACTTTTCCTAAGCCAAAACGAAGTGCGGCTTCGTTCGTGTAGTCGGGGTTCTTTTCAAAGTGACGCAATGCTGAGTTGTAAGCAGTCGCGGCCGGCACCAGGTTGCCGAGCAATTGTTCAGTCTGGCCGAGATAGATCTGGGCGCGCGCGAGCGGCCGCAGGTTCTTGTCACCTTTATTGAAGTACTCGATGGCGGTGAGGAACTCCGCTCGAGCGGACTCGTACGCCTGCGCTGCGAGCCAAACGCGGCCCAGCGCTTCATAACACAATCCGATCGTCAGGTCATTTTTGGTTTCGAGTGCGGCCGGAAGCGTCTGTTCGATCTGCTGTCTCGCGCCGGCGTAGTCGCCGAGCGCAGCCTGCACGCGGGCAACTTTAGCGGCGGCGTCGCTGGTCGCGCGTTTGTCGTGAGCGCGGTCGCGGTAGTTGATTAACGACTCTTGCAGATACTTCAACGCCGTATCCAGTTGGCCGTACTCTTCGTACACCAGGCCAAAGCCCATCGCCATCTGACCGGCTACATACGGCTCGGCTTCTTTGTCGACATTCAGATCCTCGAGCTGGTCCAGGTAAACCAACGCGCTCTGCCACTGGCCAAGCCGGATCTCCTGATAACTCAGATCGATCAAAGCTATTGCCGCGGTCGAGACGTCGTCGATGGATCGGCTAATCTCTGCAGACTGTTTCAGGAGCGCCTTAGCTTCGTCCGGCCGATCGCGGAGCATGAAAACCTCGCCCTGGTGCATGAGAACCAGCGCTTCGAGTTTTTTATCCGGATTGTCGCGCAGGATTTGCAGAGCCAGGTTGTTGGCTGATTCTGCTTCGGCGTGTTTTCCCCGATCGTAATTCGCATAAGCGAGCCACGCGTACGCTCCAGCTTCCCCTTTCCGATAACCGGAGTCACGACTCAATTGCAACGCTCGGTTCAGCAGCCCGATTGCGTCGTCGATTTCGTTGCGACGTACCTGCGCGTGAGCGTTCAGGATGAGGTTATCGACAAGTAACGACGTGTAACCGGACGGCGCGAGTTCTTCGGCGAGTGGGCGAGAGCTCACCGCTTCATTCAATGCGGAATCGAAGTCGAATAATTTAATGTGCAGTTGAATGATCTGGTGAGTTGTTTGAAGTTCCGCAACTTTGTTGGCTGCGGCGTGGAGTTGATTGCGTTGCTCGATCAACTGCGTGAGCCGTTCGCGCCGCGCGGCGACGGTGTCGAGGTTTCGCGCAGGATCGTCGCCCTGCCCAAGGGGAGTTTGGGCAAGAACGAGAATAAACGTCAGCAAGAGCGCGCTGCGGATGAGTAGGGGACAACGCTTCATCATGTCTCGTTTGAGAGAGAACCTGATGCACGGCGTTGCGGCATCGTCATGACGGCGACGCCGCTGTTGCCAATGCTGTACGCGCTCACGCGCACCGTAGCTAAGTGTTTCGCGGTGACGCCACTTTGGCTAACGGGTTGTTGACGCCAACTTTATGTTGGCCGTTGCGAGACTTCTGCGGGGCAACTCGCTCGAACGGATTATGGGAACCACCATTACGATCGCCGTTGCTCGCAGGCTTCTTCGACACGAGTTTTGTCGAAGCCTTGGCTCCATTGCCGTTGGTTTGGCGTTTGCGGGATTTCGGTTTCTTAATCACATCCGCTACCAACGTTTGGAAGTTCCACCCGAATGGGGACACAGGTGGCGCCTTCGGATTCGTGAACTCTCCTTCGTCCTGCTTGTCTATTCTGCGCTTCTCGTCGGCAGGAGACAAATAGTTCCGGCGAGGATAGTTCTTGATGTTGAACGACATATCGAAGTCGGCGCGCGCCGTATCCGGGCTGGACTTCTGCAGATCGCTTGCTCCCGGTACCGGCGCCGGCTCCTCAAACTGCGAGAACGCCAATCCTTCTTCGAGGTCCACGAGGTTTTCCCTCATCCTGAAGGAACGATTTGCGCGACGCATATTTCTGAGAGTGGCCTTGAAGAACACTTGCAGAAATTCGCCCCAATTCGAATCCCTCACAAAGCTGTACTTGCTGTAGGTATGAAAGGCCGTGTCGAGCCGATACGCCTTTCGGTCGCTACTGAGCGTTGGGAAGTACGGGCCTACTGGTTCCGACCACGGGAAATAGATCGATAGCCCGTGTGAGTACTGGAGCTGCGACCCGATGTAATACGACTGCGAACTCGGTACCAGCTCCTTGATCTCGTCCATTACTTCGATACAGCCTTCGACGATCGCGGTCGCCGTCCGGACTAGATCTTTCTCCGCCAAAGCTGCTCTTTCCTGGCCTTCGACGCCGAAGTCCGCGAGCAGGCGATTCTGGTTCTTGACGAGGTCGTTGCACCTTTGAATCAGCCGGTCGCAGAAGTCGTACAAGTCGACAAACATTTCCCACCAGTAGCTCTGCGCGTCGAGACGCGCCAGTCTGATGGCGTCGACAATCTCGGGATAAACCAGGAACCGTTCTTCTTTGCCTTTTTCTTCAATGTTGACGTTGATGTCGAGACCTGCATTTAACGCCGTCACCAGGTTTCTGAGCGCGAGGGTAATGGTTTCGTCGTCACGCAGGGCCTTGAGATTACACGCCGACTGCTCGGAAGATCGGTCCATGATCGTGAAGTCGAGCATGTTGCGGGCGCACACCCGCAGCATCTTGCCGGCAATGGTTTTTGCTGAGGCGTCAGATCTGCTCTTGACCACGGCTTCGATCATCTTGTCGTACGGCCAGCCGGTGGCGAGCACCAGACCTTGAGAGCCAACGACGTAATCCGCGTGGTGGCGAATCTCGTAGGCGGTCTCGATGCCGTTCATGACGCAGTTCTGGAACGCGAGAATGTCGAGTTTTTTCTTGGGCTCGTCACCGAAATGCTCGTCGAGTACGCCTCTTAGATCTTCGAGCCGGAGAAAACTGCCGGGATTCTCAGAGACAAGGAAAGATTGGCCGGCGACGAGCGGGCCGTGACCAAAGAGGATCAGCATGTAGTGCTCAGAATCCCGATGGTTAGTGACTGACCAGTCGATGAATTGGCGGAGTCCTTCGGCCACGATAGGCCGGCTCAATGATTTTCCGTTGAACGGGGCCTTCTTTTGGCCGGCGTCTTCGGGGGGAATGAGATCCGAGTGCAGTTCCCAGTCGAACGCGACGTCTTTATCACGGTCACGCAAACTGTGGGGGCAGTTGATCTCAATATAGCGAGAACCTCTGGGCCAGGGGGTGCTTGACTCGAAGCACGCCAGGACGCAGACGTCATTGCGGTACCTGACCGCTTCGAGCTGCTGCAAAACGCTGACGCAATGGGAGGTCAGATCGTTATCACCAGCCAGGTAGACCATGATCGTCCACTTGGGTTTCTGTCTCTTGCTCATAGCTTTGCTCCCTCTTCAATCTGGGTGGATCACTTAGGAATGACTACAACGCGAAAAATATTTCGTGATGCGGTGATGTGACTCACGCCAGAGGTCGCGCGGGGTTCATGCGAGAGGTCGATGTTTACTTCGTTTTAAAACGCAACAAACTCGAATGTGGTGAGAACGCGGGTGGGTTCGGCGAATCCTTCCACCCACTTTTTCGATCCTTTTGCCATGCGCAGTCCTCAGAAACTGGCAATAAGGCGGTACAGGTCTTTTGCGTCAACAACGCCGCCGGGATCACCGTTGCCACGGTAGATACAGAAACCCGGCGTGGTATGTTGGCCGGTCGATTTCTTACCCACCATCTCCGCCGGTACTTTACTCCCCTTGATCTTCAACGCCGACGAAAACGCCGCATCGCGCCAGTGCACGACGAGATCCGGAAGGGGATTGACGCCCACGCTCGTCGCATCTGCCGCGGTTCGCCTAACCTCCTCCACGAGCGGCTCTCCGGTTTCCGACGTCAGCGACAAAAGCATCTGCGCCAACTCCGTGCACAACTTCTCATACTCACCCGGCGAAACAATGCCCTGCGACTCGCGTCCGATCAGATTCACGCGAATCCATCCATACTGATCCGTCGGCAGTGAAAATGCGCGAGTCTTTCGCCAATCGTAAGCAGGCAACATCGTCGGCCGCGCGAGCTTGTAGGTGGCCGTAACCGGCGTCACTGAATAGTAGAGTTTCTTGAGCGGCGCCGGTGCGTGACGTTTGGTAGCGGCGAAGAGCGATAACGCGCGCCTGGTCCATGTTTGTGAGCGCCACGTTGTTAGTGCCGAAAAACCTTTCTCGCAAAGCAGCGGTCCGAGAAACGCCGGAAACCCAAGCGCCGGACGCATTCCGTGAAGCGCAAAGACCATCACCGTCGTCGTGTTTCCGACCGAGTCGATGAGTTTGCCGATTTGCTGGTCCACCGCGCGGTACACGTCGCGCAGAAACGAAGCGCCATTCGCTGCCAGACCGTTATAAAATGAATGACCCGGCGCCACTGTGTGCCACAGTTGATGCCCGGCGTGATGAAGCTCCGGAAACACAACGACCGCCACCTGCGGCTTTATCTCGTCGATCAAACGTTGGATCAATGCCCCGCGCAGTCGCGCTCCCTCGCTGCACGCGTCGGCCAACTCCTGCAGGTTGCTGCTGTTTTCCGGCGTACTGGTGAAGAACCGATTGGCTGACAACGGATGCGCCGGCGCTTCTGTCACGAGCCGACGAATCATTTCCGGCCCGACTCGCAGACCAGCCGCCGTCGAGTCGTGCGCCCACCACTCACAAACTTCAAACCCATTCGTAACTCCCACCGGCGGCGCAAACGGCACATCAAACACGCCCACCGAAACTCCGCGATCGGCCAGTGCTTTCCAGAACGGAGTCAGATGATGACCTTCATAACGCCGGAGACTCATCGTTTCCGGCAGCCACTTCCATTCACTGTAAATGCCGTGTGAAGTCGGTTCTTCACCCGTGAGAAACGTGGGCCACACGGCGCCGCTTCCGATCGTCGACGGCGATCGCACCTCCAGCCACTTACCACCGCTGAGCAACGCTCGGAGCGCGGGCATCTGATCGTGCTCGATCATTTCCCGCACCAGCGTCGACTCAGCGGCGTCGATACCGATCGCCAACAGGTTGTTCTCAGTATTCACGCAACAACTCCTGCGGGTTGATCGATCTTCCTTCAGTGGCGGATCGCACGCATGCTTCGAGCACGGCGACTGTTTGCAGGTTGTCGCGACCGCTCAGTTCCGTCGCCTCACCGTGCAACAACGCACGTTCAAACTGGTCCAGCAGAAGTCGCTCCTCAGTCTTGTTTCTTGGACCACGTCGCACGAGACGCGGCAGCTTTCCGTTTTCCCAAAGTATCAACCAGCGGTGAAACACGTGCAGCGTCGCGCGCTCCCCGATGAACCGGGCGTAGAATTCCTGTCCGCCTTCGAAGAGCGTGTGTCCGGTTGATTCGTAAGTCGCGGAGTAAGAGATGCGTGTTTGGTTCTCCATCGACAGCATCAACTGCAACGATGCGCCCTGCGGTAACTTTCCCCACGGCGATGTGAACGAGTCGGCGACCACGTTTGTTACTTCCGTTCCGAGCACGTAGCGAAACGCGTCGAGGTGATGAACGCTCACGCCCCAGAGCACGCTGTGCGAAAGCTTCGCGAGTGAAGCCGCCATCTGGTGAAACGGGCGATAGTAGTGACAAACAACCATCGCGACGTTGCCGAGCGCGCCTTCGTCGATGAGCCGCTTGACGTTGCGGAACGATCGCAGGTAACGATAATTCTGCGCGACCATCAGCGGTGTGTTGTTCGACTCCGCTAACGAAACGAGTCGATGTGCGTCGCGTAGTTGTAGCGTGAAGGGCTTCTCGATGAGTACTGGAAGCTTACGCGCGAGTGCTGCTTCGCATGTTTTGGCATGAGTGTCTGCCGGCGTCGCGATTATCACCGCGTCACATTTGCCGGAGTCCAACAGTTTGTCCAAACGCGTGAAACACTGCGCCGAAGATACGCCCGCTCTCTGCAACGCAGCCTCATCAACATCAACACAGCCGGCCAACTCAAAAGTGGGCGCGGCGTTAACTTCGCGTATCCAATCGCGACCGCGACAACCCAGGCCGACGACGGCTATTCTGATCGCCATTCGTAAGGTTTCCCGTCTTTCACAATTGTGCTTGCAATTAGATCGCGGATCTTGATCGATCCGCGCAGGAACAGTTTCAAACTCGACGGACTAACGTGTCCCCACAGCGCGGAGGTGAAGATCATCAAGCTCTTCACGTCCCAGTTGGACCACTTCTTTTCCATCACCGGTTCAAGCAACTGCGGCGGCTGGCCTGCCCAGAGTCGCATGGCGCCGAGCATGTAGAACGCCGCCAGCAAATCACCGTTGTTTGAGTGGTCCTCGCCGACGGCGCGTATTCCGTTGAAGAGCGTCGCGTTGTTTGTGTGATATCGATAGCTGTACAGCACGTCGGGAAGCGTCACCACGCGTCCCTGCGCCACCATCTTCGAGAACAGCTTTTGATCTTCGCCGCCGGGTGCGTCGTCGTAACCGCCGACACGATCGAACGCTTCTCGACGAAACATCGCCGAGCCGTGTGGAAACGGAATGTAACCGGAGCGACGCACGAGTCGCCAACGATCGCGTGGACGCACTTCTGTTCCACCGGCATCAATGCCGTTGCACAGCGTGCCGACAACGGCGACGTCCGGATGGTTGTGGATGATGTCCCACTGGCGCTGGAGTCGCTGCGGATGCGCGACGTCGTCAGCGTCCATGCGCGCGATTATCGCGGCGCGTGCTTTAGCGACGACGGCGTTTGAGCTGCCTGCGAGTCCGAGCTGCGTCTTGCTTTCGTGAAGCTGTATACGATTATCGCGAGTGGCCCAGTGTCGTAATCGTTCGACTGAGCCGTCAGTGGAAGCATCGTCGAAGATTACGAACTCAAAATCGCGGAACGTTTGAGTGAGGATGCTATTGACGCTGTCATCAAGAAACGCGCCCGCGTTGTACACGGGCATCACTACGCTAATGAGAGGTTTCGGCGGCTCCATACGCTGTGGTGAGGCCACAGTTTAGCGGCTGCACTACCGGTGTTCCAAGACCAGCAGCGGCTGCACGACCCGTGTTCCAACGCCTGGAGCGGCTGCACTACCGGTGTTCCAACGCCTTTGCTGAAAAAGCACCTCCGCACAAATACCACTCACGGCAGTGAGTGGATCGTTCATTTCAACCTAACTCGTGACCTACACAACACTGTGAATCCCACCAACTGTCGTTGGTGGGATTCGAGGACTTCTGACCAAGATCCTGTAGGCTGGAACTGAACAATCCACCAACTGTCGTTGGTGACATTCGAGATCGCCGGTCACCTTCTGGCGACAAAGTTATATTGAATTACGCCGGAGACTTTGACCGGCTGTCCTGCGAGTGTGGTTGGTGTGAATTCGGATTGCAGGGCCGCCTTCTCGGAGGCTTGCCAGAGGTCCGGATGGCCGTTTATGGCTTTTGCCGAAATCACTTTTCCATCCTCACCGATCAGGACCTTAACTGAGACAACGCCCGACGCGCCCGATTCACGAGCAGCCTTGGGATATTTCGGCTTCGCCAGTTTGAGAGCGCGCCCATTTAACACTCCACCCGAGATCGGCGCACGGTCCGGTAATTTCTTCGAGTCACCTTCACCACTCCGTGATGGGTTCAGTCCATATTCCATCACATTCACAGCTTCAGCAACGGTGATCGAATAAACACCGGCGCGTTTGGCGTCAAACGCTTCTCGCCACATCTGATAGCCCTCTGCAAAGTCGGGCAGGTCCGTTTTTTCTTCCAACAGCTTCAGTCCACTCTTGTCGATTGCCTCCTGCGAGAACGGCATGTGGTTCACGTTCTCGCTGAAACTGCCGTCAGCGAGTCGCTCGTTTTTCATCTTCAGTTTACGCAGAGCGATGTGGATGATGTCGCCGAGCTGCGGATCCTTATCAACTTTCAGAACGATGAGATACGAGTCCTCTTCGCCGGGTCGCGTCTTGTAACTCCACTTTTGCCCTGGTTTGTATTTGGCTTCCGTCTCCTGCGCGCCGACGATCAATGAAGCGGACGTCGATACAGCAACGAGCAATAAGAGCGACGCGACATTTTTGAAGTTCATCGATTACTCCACCGAAATGATCATTTCCGGACTGATCATCGTGAACGTACACGCACCGGGCTTCGCCTCGCATCGCAGTGTTCCGCGCCGCACGAGCTTAGTTGGTGACGCATCCGGAAACACGAGCGGATACTTGATCGACTTCAGTTGCGGCGCGAGACGTTTCAAACTGTCGTCTCCCTTGATGAACTTCACGTCCACCACCTGCGCATTGCGATTCGAATCCGGAGCGATCAGCAGGAAAAACTCACCTTCAACCGGCGCTTTCAGATCCGGGATCAGTTGCGTCAGCGTCAGCGTTTGATACGCAGGCAGCTCCTTTTTCGCGGTCTGCAACAGCGCCTCGATCGCGTCAGGCTTGACCAGCTTCAACAAGCTCTCGCGAGCCTCCGGAACAACGTGCGGCGCGACGGCCCCTTGCGCGTACAGACGAATCGCTTCCTCTTTGTTGCCGCGCTTCTCAGCAATCGCTCCCAGGTGATGGCCCACCTCGCTCTGCTGCTGAACGACCCACGCAGCTCTCACGTATTTCTCTGCCGTATCGAGATCGCCTCTTTGGAAATAGACCCAACCAAGCGTGTCCCAGTAAGCGATCAACGACGACACGTCGTACAAGTCGTCGAGAGTTAGATTGCCGGCTTCGAGGTTACGAAGATCGGTCGCAACAGTCATGACTGCCGATTCGGAATACTGCAGCGCCTTATCAAGCTGCGCGCCGTGCAACGCGAGGTTGTAAGCAACGTTGTTCAGGATCAGCGGTGTGCGCGAAAGCTTGAGTGCCTCATCGAACGACTCGCCGGCCTTCTTCGTTTCACCGAGCGCGAGATAAGCGCGACCGATGTTGACGTGCAGCATCTCGTCATCCGGCGTCAGCGTTAATGCGCGTTCCAGCTCCGGAATCGCCTCTTTATACTTCCGGGTCTCGACCAGGATCCCACCGAGACTCGCATGGGCCGTTTGGTCCAACGGCGTTATCTCGATCTGTTTGCGGTAAGCTTCTTCGGCGTTCGCGTAGTCCTGCTTTTGCGAATAAACGCGACCGAGCATGTTGTAGGCGTAGTCTTCGAAGGGATTGATCTTGACCTGTTCTCGCAGCACCGCGATCGCTTCGTCAAACTTGTGCTGTTGGGAAAGCACCATCCCGAGATCGCGCCGGACAGTTTTGTGTTTCGGTTCTTTCTCGACTACCCGCTTGAGCAGTTGCTCGGCGACGGGATAGTTGCCGTTTCTGATCGCCGCTTCCGACGCCGCGATCAACTCTTCCGTTTTGACTGATTCGGGAATCGCAGGCGCGCCGGCAATTTCCGTTTCGAGTGATAGAGTTTGCGCCGCGTCGGACTTCACCGCGGCTACGAACGCCTGGTAATCCTGGAACCGTTCAGCAGGCAACTCGCGCTGTTGCATGCGAAGCGATCGTTCGGCGACGAGTGTTTGCCCTTCGAGTTTGTAGCTGGCGGCGTATTCACCGTAGTCGCGTGAAACTTTCAAGGGCAGCGGCAGTCGCGTTTGATACTTCGCGGGCAGCGTGAGTTTCAAATTGTAAGAGACGTCGATCGGCGGTCCGATTTCGAGTGGTTTCTTGCTCTTGCTGGTGCGTCCGTAAAACGGATTCAGACTGAACGATGGAATCGGCAGTTGCACTTTCAGTTTCTTGCTGGACCAGTCGAGAAAATCTTTGCGCGTAACGTTGAACTCCACTTCGAACGGTTTTTCGAGATCGGCGGGATCAGATGGCTTGATGTCCGTCACTTCTCCTTGAATGCCGGACGCCATGCCGAGATAGAAACCGAGTCGCTTCCAGTCGCTCTTCGGCGTGCGGCGAAACATGAAACGCATGTAGGTTTCGGAATCGCCCTTCAGGACCATTTTTCCGCGAGCCGTAACCTTGCCGAGATCGTCGACAGTTCCTTCCATCACGACCAGCTCGGACGATCGAAACGGCGGTTCAGCCGGAGTGGTTTCGAGTCGTGCAGGACCCGCGGTCGGCACCATCAACGCCTTCTTGTTACGCAGCCGTGGCGACAACAGTCCCGCCGGTGCGATCTCGGAAGTCGTGTCGGCCCACAGCGTTTCGTTGCCAAGCGGGATCGCGGTGATGACGTGATCAAACTGTCCCGGCGAAGGCATGTCGACGTCGAGTTTGCGCGACGAATTGATGAGCACCGGATACGCTTGCCGGCCGGTCGCGGCGAGCATCGAGGCAAGCAACGTGTGCTTGTCTTTGCAGTCGCCATACTGGTTCGACATGACGTCGGCGGCGGCGTGTGGTTGGTATCGTCCCTGGCCCAGCGACAGACTCACGTAGCGGAAGTTCTTGGCGACGTATTCATAAAGCGCCGTAACTTTCTCTTTTTCGGTGGCGCGTCCTTTTATGATCTCTTCGGCTTTGACCTTGATCTTCTCGTCGGGACCGACGCGATCGCGTTGCAGAGTGGCGTACCACTGACCGACTTCGTCCCAACTCTGAAAGGTCGTCAGTTGGACGTGCGGACGAATCTCGTCCGGGTCCTTCTCCTCAGTTTCTTCGTCTTCAGATTTCTCTTTCTCTTTTTCGTCGTCGTCGGATGCTCGTTTCAGTTGTGCTTTCTTCCAACTGTAGACGCGGCGACCGTTTTCTTCTTTGATCGTTGGATCGTAACCCGGCTCGGTTTTGAGTTTGACCTTGCTCGTGGCGGGGATGTTCACGGTCAGTTCGTCGTTAATAATGATCGGTCCTTCGGTGACGAAATCATGTTCGACCCAGAAATGGTTCTGCGCCAGCGGACTGTGAATGTTCCAAAGGAGTCGATATTCGAGCTGGTCGCCGGGGCGCAGACCGGGCACCGTGATGTGCTTCTGCCGCAGGTCGGTGTAGATCGGAGCTTCGCGTGCTAGCGGCGCGGACAGATCCTGGATGTCTGACGTTTTGGCGTTAACGACGGTGCCGTCGGCTTTGCGCACCCGGACATAGTCCATCTCGAGTTTTTCGTTTGCCGAAGTGTAAGGGAAGACGAGCTGTCCAAAGCGTTCGACGCCCGCATCGCTTTGGATCTTGATGCGCATTGTCAGCTCGCGTTGACCGGTGCCGTCGCGCTCGTAGCGATAGCCGGTGCTCAACTGTTCGATAACAACAGCTTCCTGCGAGTAGTCCTGTTTGTCTTTGGCGGCGTCGGCAGCGTTCTTAACGGGTGCGGCCGGTGGT
Source organism: Pyrinomonadaceae bacterium (assembly GCA_025923035.1). Classification (GTDB taxonomy): domain Bacteria; phylum Acidobacteriota; class Blastocatellia; order Pyrinomonadales; family Pyrinomonadaceae; genus PSRF01. The sequence continues at coordinate 11,971 of JAICGQ010000006.1, forward strand.
GGTGGATCTTGAGCGTGGGCCGCTTGAAAAGGTGTTCCGAAGAAAAACGAAAAAGCTAAAAGAACGGCAATGATCTGGGCATTGCGGGGGGAAAGCATTTATTAATTCTCCTATGTCCTGAGGATTCAGACGCTGGACAAGTCCAAAGACTGGTCAGCCAGTCTACATAAACGCGCTGGGCCATGTAAATATCCAGAAAAATTGAGTGTTCGCGGACCTGAGTTAGTTGAAGTTATATTCGAGCTGCATCGACATCGCGACGTTACGGCCATCTTTTATCGCGGGGACGAACGTAATCTGCTTAGCCGCGTTGACTGCCTCTTCCGTAAGTCCGGGAACCCCGTGAACGACGACAATCTTAGTTACCTTTCCTGACGAGCCAAATACGGCTCTCAACACCACTACGCCCGTACCTCCCACATACTTCGGCGCAGGCGCCGTAATCAGACGAACCTTCCGTGTGACCTCTCGACCGCTGTAGACCTTTTCTTCTTCATCGCCGGTGGCGGAGGTTGTAGTCTCGTCAGGCAGTTTCTCTCTGACGAGGACGATCATGGTGCCCTGGGCGACCGTTTCCCCGGTTGGAGAAGCAGGATACGGCGACATGATGTGGGCCCTTACCAGCGAGTCGTTAAGAAGGATTGTGCCAAAGCTGGTCTGCGCTTCTTTGTTCACCACAGTTTTAGGGTCTTTGGTTGTGAGGAACAGGTCGTTAGCCGCCCGCACCGTGCTTTTGGTAATTCTCCAATTGTGTTCGAAGAGCCGTTGGAGGATCGCATTTTCGACTGACGGCCTTTTACCTTTCTCAGCCTGTTGTCGGAAGTGCTTCACGACGTCCTTGATCGAATCGTCGGTGCGATAAGCACGCACGGCGATCCACGTGGAAGCTTTTGTTTCCAGGAGACGCGTGGTTGCTTCGGGGATTTCGGTGGCGTTCGGGTATGGGGTTACTCCGATGTCGTTTTGGGCGAAGGTGGGAAAACTGAAAGCAATCACGACCGCGAGGACTGGTAAGGAATAACTAAGACGTTTCATTTTTACTCCTATGTAATGGGCCCGACGGTCCAATCACTGTTTTTCAATTAAATCGAAGCAACTTTTACTCCGATTCTCAAGTTGCGCCAGGCCTTTGCGGCTTGAACTGCACAAAACCGCGGCCATCGAGGAATTTCTCCTTTCACCAACGCGCAAGCCGGAAGCTCGCAACCGCCCCGCCCTGATCCCAACGAAATAATGCCTTGATTTATTTAACCCGCCCGCCTCACACCAGCAAGCCTAGTACGCCAACGTACCGAAATGGGCCTGTTTTGCTGGCAAAATGCCCACCCTTCCCCTTTTCGACATGCTTTCTTAACAGTTTTGCATGTTTAAAGAATTTTATTCTTTGGTACACTGCGACCTCCCCGACACACTTTTTGCTCCCCGAAGGGTGCGTGGATTGCCCCGACTCCTCTATCACGTAACCGGCTGGATGTAGCCGAAGGGACAAACTACACCCGCAATTTCCTGGAGTATCTATGAAGCGTTTTCCTTACCCGATACTGTGGAGCCTTTTTGCCTCACTTGCTCTGCTGTCTCAGTTCGTATTCGAAACTAGAACGCGCGCCCAGTCTCTAAACGATTTCGAGGTGGTGAACCTGCAACCGGAAACCACTTCCGGACGGAAAGTCTCCGACGACCTCCTCCACAAAGTGGCTGAAGGCCGAGGCGCCGACTTTGTTCGCGTCGTTATTCAACCGGCCAGTCAGGCAGAACTCACAGTCGACTACGCGATCGAGACGACGGGCGCAAGCGACATCCGTAAGTTGAAAAACTTCAAAGGGCGCATCGCAACGCTACCCGTCAGTGCCGCTGTTGCGCTGGCCGAGCGATCAGACGTCGCGTACGTTTCGTTGAACCGCGACGTGCAACCGCTGGGACACGTCACGCGCACCACTGGAACGGATCAGATCCGCACGAGCAACGGCGGAAACAACAACAGCAACACGCTCGACGGATCCGGCGTCGGCATCGCGATACTTGATTCAGGTATCGATACCGATCACCACTCGTTTCTGAACAGCTCAAACGGCGTCCGCGTCGTTTACAGCGAAGACTTCACGAACGAAGGTCGCACTGACGATCCGTACGGACACGGAACTCACGTCGCCGCGCTCGCAGCCGGCAACGGGCGCATCTCAAACGGGCAATACCGCGGCATCGCGTCCAACGCAAACCTGATCAACCTGCGTGTCCTGAACTCCCAAGGCCTCGGCACGACGGGATCAGTACTGCGCGCACTCGATTGGGTCGCAACCAACAAATCGACTTACAACATTCGCGTCGTCAACATGAGTATCGGTATGCCGGCGATCGACTCGTATCGCAACGATCCGATCTGTCGCGCCGTGCGGCGTCTGGTCGACTCCGGCGTCGTGGTGTTTGCAGCCGCGGGAAACAACGGCAAAGATGAAGACGGCGATAAAATCTACGGTCGCATCCACTCGCCCGGCATTGAACCATCGGCGATCACTGTCGGTGCTTCGAATACTTTCGGCACGGATCGACGCGACGACGACGGCGTCACCTCGTACAGCTCTCGTGGACCAACGCGCAGCTTCACGACGGACGAAGACGGCGTCAAACATTTCGACAATCTCATCAAACCTGACCTCGTCGCGCCCGGCAACAAACTGATCGATGCCGAGTCTGACAACAATTACCTGGTTAGCAACACGCCTTCGTTGGACGCAGGCGTCAGCGGCGCTGAGAACCGGAAAATGATGTATCTCAGTGGGAGCTCGATGGCGACGCCAGTCGCCGCCGGAGCAGCGGCGTTGGTGTTGCAGGCAAATCCAAGCCTGACGCCGAATCTGGTGAAAGCGTTGTTGATGTACTCCGCGCAACCGCTCGCGGGATTCAACATGTTCGAACAAGGCGCGGGTCAACTGAATGTTGCCGGCGCGGTGCAGTTGGCGCGTTTAGTGCGGACCGATCTCAGTCAGGCGACGACTCTCGGATCGCCGCTTCTCACCGGGGCCGCTCCGGCGCCTGAGACGACGGTGGCGAGTCAAACGTTTACATGGTCGCGCGGTATCGTTCTCAATCATACTTACGCGACCGGTGTGGATCTGATCACCAGGTACCAACTCAGTTATTCTCTGGGCAGCTTGCTCGGCAGTGGAGTGATCACGGGCGACGGGGTCCTGATTCCGGATCCGTCGATCTTTTCTGACGGTGTGATCACGGGCGACTACATCCTTACGAGTTACGGCGTAATAACGGGCGACGGTGTTTCGTTCCTGGCGATCAGCCTGCTGTTTCAAAATCTGCTGGCTGATGGTGTGATTACGGGGGACGGAGTAATAACTGGAGACGGAGTGATCACCGGCGACGGTGTGATCACGGGTGACCTCGTAACAACTGCGCAGTCAGCGATGCTCAACGGCGATAGTGGTACTATGATGACCGCAGCATCGGACGATGGGACTGACAGCGTAGAGTATTGACCTCGCAGTAAAGCGGCAAAAATTTGTTTTTAGATCCTGTTGGTGTCTTGAAGAAAGTTTCAGGACACCAGCAGGAATAGCTTGTCTTACCAACACCGCATTATCTCGCAATGCGATTTGACGGCTTGCCGTTCCTGGGAGCCGATCCATTCAGAGGGAAGTATGAGTGCGGCAGAAGTAAATGTTAACCGACATCACTTCGGACAAGTGTACATGTGGTCGCTGGTCATCGCGGGCGCGGTGATCGTGCTGGGTGCGCTTTACGCGCTTCCCGTCCACAACCTCGACGCAAGTTTCCTCTTCCTGTGTTTGATGGTGATGGCGAGTTCGCTCATCGCCATTCCGATTCCGCGAGTCAGCGGGCGCATCACCGTGGCGGACACGTTTGTGTTTCTGACGTTGCTGCTGTACGGCGGTTCCGCTGCGATTCTCGTATCGGCGCTCGAGGGCGTCGCGGCGACGTTGATCATCAGCAAGCGTCCCCGAACGATCCTGTTCAACTCTGCGATTCTGGCGACGTCAACGTTTTTTACAGTCGCTGTGCTGAACTGGATTTTTGGTCCACCCGCGAACATCATCCAGGAGGGGCGCTTCTCGAAAGAGTTTTTTGGCGCGGTCTGCGTGATGGCGCTCGTTCAGTACATCGCCAACACGAGTCTTATTGCCGTCGAGAAGGCGTACAAGATCAAGGAATCCACGTGGCAAACGTGGCGCACGTATTACCTGTGGACCTCGGTGACTTACTTTGCGGGTGCGTCCGCAGCCGGGATCATCGCGATCATGATCAAGGCTTACGGGTTCTACGCGGTTGTTGCTACGGCGCCGATCATTCTGATCATCTGCTTCACTTATCAAACGTATCTCAAGAACATCGAAGCGTCGGTGGCCCAAACCGAAGCGGCGCGGCTGCACGTTGAGGAACTGTCGCGGTACATCAGCGAGTTGCAGCGGTCGGAAGAAGCGCGCGGGCATTTGCTTGTGCGTGCCGAACGTGCGCGTGCTGAAGCGGAAGCGGCGAATCGAATCAAAGACGAGTTTCTGGCCACGTTGTCACACGAGCTGCGCACGCCGCTGACGTCGCTGCTTGGATGGTCCAGCGTCCTGCGTGAAGCAAAGCGCGACGAGAAGGTGTTGAACCAGGGACTCGACGCGATCGATCGCAATGCGCGCGTGCAGGCGCAGCTTATCGACGATCTTCTCGACGTTTCGCGCATCGTTTCCGGGAAGTTGAACCTCGACGTTCGTCCGCTGGATATCTCCTCGGTTACACGTGCGGCGATCAATGTTGTGCGCCCGGCGGCTGATGCGAAGAACCTTACGTTGGATTACTGGGCCGAACCGGGATTGGGCGCCATTTCCGCCGACTCGGGGCGCTTGCACCAGATCATTTGGAACCTGTTGTCCAACGCCGTGAAGTTCACTCCGCAGGGAGGGAAGATCACGATCCGTCTGCAACAGGAGCGATCGCACGTGAAGGTGACGGTGCAGGACACGGGGCAGGGAATCGATGCGGAGTTTCTGCCGCGTGTGTTCGATCGATTTCGGCAGGCTGATAGTTCGACGACGCGAAGTTTTGGCGGCTTGGGATTGGGACTAGCGATCGTGCGCCATCTGGTAGAGCTTCACGGCGGCACTGTTTCTGCTGAAAGCGAAGGTGTCGGCAAAGGCGCAACATTTTACGCGACGTTTCCGCTGTTGACGGAACGCGCGGAGCCTGTCGTGCCCGGCACGGAATCGAATGCGGCGGAAGTTCGATCGCTCGATGGACTGCGAGTATTGCTGGTTGACGACGAACCCGAAGCGCGCGAGATCATCAGCACCGTGATCGGCCGCACGGGAGCGGAAGTGAAGACGTGTATCTCCGCGAGTGAGGCGCTGAGGAAAATGGCGGAGTGGCGGCCCGACGTGATCCTGAGTGACATCGCGATGCCGGAAGAAGACGGCTACAGCTTCATCTGCAAAGTCAGATCGCTGCCGCGAGATAAAGGTGGCGAAACACCGGCGGCCGCGTTGAGCGCCTACGCGCGTGATGAGGATCGAATGCAAGCCCTGGCAGCGGGTTACCAGATGCACATCGCCAAACCAATCGGCGCCAGTCAACTCGTCACGATGGTGGCCAAACTTGCCGGGCGAGATAGTTGAAATCACTTGACGGTTGAAAGCGGCGGAAAATTCTGTAAAGTAAGCCCATGAAGAAGGCGCCGGTAGGTATCGGTATCATTGGGACCGGGTTTGCTCGCACTACTCAAATCCCAGGCTTCCGCGATTGCATGGGTGCGAAGGTTGTCGCGATCGCGAGTCGACATCGCGAACGCGCAGACGCTGTCGCGAAGGAATTTGGGATCGAACATGTCGCGGACGATTGGCAGGAATTGGTTGCCCGCGACGACGTAGACCTCGTCAGCATAGTTACTCCTCCTGCAACCCACATGGAAATCACGCTCGCGGCACTCGAACAGCGCAAGGCCGTGCTCTGCGAGAAGCCAATGGCGTTGAATGCGGAGCAGTCCGCGCGCATGACGGAAAAAGCGCAGGCCGCCGGAGTGCTCGCGTTAATCGATCACGAACTACGATTTCTGAACAGCCGTCGCACCATGCGCGGCATGTTGCAAACCGGCGCAATCGGTAACGTGCGTCATTGCAACTACGTGTTTCGTTCGGACTATCGCGCGCTCGCGGATCGCGCGTGGGACTGGTGGTCTGACGAAAAGATGGGCGGCGGCACGCTCGGCGCGATCGGCTCCCACGTCATCGACTCGTTTCGCTGGATGCTCGACACCGAGATCACGAAAACGCTTGGCATGCTGTCGACGCACATCGCACAACGCAACGACAAATCGAGCGGCGAACAACGTGCGGTCACCACGGACGATGAAGCAAAGCTGTTGTTTCGCTTCGCGGATGGACAACTGACGCAAGGCGCAACCGGATCAGCGTCGCTTTCCGTCGTCGAGTCGGGCAAGTATGAAAACCGTCTCGAGATCTACGGCACGAAAGGCGCACTGATGGTCGAAGAGACCGGCGAACTGTGGCGCTCGCCAACGGGATCGGGCGTGTGGCGTCCGGTGCAGGTGGACCAGGACCACATGGCCGCCGGTATGCGCGAGAGCAGTTGGTCGCGTGGTTTCACCGCGTTTGCAGTGGCGATCTGCGATGCGTTGCGCGGCGGACGCAAATCGGTCAAAGACGCGGCGACGTTTGAAGACGGTCATCGCGTGCAAGTCGTTCTCGATGCGATTCGCGCGTCGAATGATAGTGGTTGTTGGGTGACGGTCCGTTGAATCCGCGTAGAACACGGATTGGTGTTGATACCGGCGGCACGTTTACCGATTTTGTTTTTGTTAAAGACGGTCAGGTCCAGCTTTTCAAAGTTCCCTCCACACCGGAAGATCCTTCACTCGCTATCAAACAAGGACTCGCGCGGATCGCCGCAGACGCTGACGTCGTGCATGGCACGACTGTCGGCACAAATGCGTTGCTGCAACGACGCGGCGCGCGCACGGCGCTGATCACGACACGCGGGTTTGAAGACGTGTTGGCGATTGGCCGTCAGGCTCGACCGGAACTGTATAACCTCAACGCGATCAAACCGCCGCCGCTCGTCGACGACGATCTGCGGTTCGGTGTTGGGGAGCGCGTGGTCGCATCGGGCGAGGTGCTGGAGCCGCTGGACGATGCCGGGCTTCCGCAGTTGGTTGAAACACTGAAGCAGGCGCAGGTTGAGTCAGTCGCGATCTCGTTGCTGTTTTCGTTTTTGCATCCGCAGCATGAGGAGCGAATTGCGGAGTCGCTTGCGTCGCTGGGTGTGCCGTTGTCGATCTCGAGTCGAATACTTCCGGAGTATCGGGAGTACGAGCGCACGTCGACGGTGGTGATCAATGCGTATCTGCAGCCGTTGATGGGGCGGTATTTGAAACGATTGAAAGATCAGAGTCCGACTCTGCGTGTGATGCAGTCGTCGGGCGGGAGCATTTCGGCGGACGTCGCGGCAGACGAGCCGGTGCGGACGATTCTGTCTGGTCCATCGGGCGGCGTGGTCGGCGCGTTGCGGGCCGCGCGATCGGCAGGGATCAAGAACGTGATCACGTTTGACATGGGCGGCACGTCTACGGACGTTGCGTTGTGCGACAGCGGCGCGATTCGCACGACGAATGAAGCGGTCGTTGCGGGACTGCCGGTAGCGGTTTCGGTGATGGACATTCACACGGTCGGTGCTGGTGGTGGATCGATTGCGCGCGTTGACGAAGGTGGTTCGTTGCGCGTTGGGCCGGAGTCCGCGGGCGCGGATCCCGGACCGGCGTGTTATGGACGTTCGATGTTGCCGACAGTAACGGATGCCCACGTCGTGCTGGGCCACTTCGGTGGTGGTGGGTTGTTGGGGGGCGAGTTTAAGTTGGATGAAGAACGCGCGCGTGCTGCGTTGGGGCAGTTGGCTGAGGATTTGAGTCGCGTAACGGGGAAGCGCGTAAGCATCATTGCGGCGGCGGAAGGTGTGGTGTCGGTTGCGAATACGAACATGGAACGCGCGCTGCGGCACATTTCCGTCGAGCGTGGACACGATCCGCGACAGTTTGCGTTGTTGCCGTTCGGCGGCGCCGGCGGGTTGCATGCGGTCGAACTTGCGCGCGCGTTGCGGATACCGCAGATCATCATGCCGACCGCGCCCGGTGCTTTGTCGGCCGTTGGAGTGCTGGTGGCGGACGTCGTGAAGGACCAGAGCCGGACGGTGATGTTTGGTTACAACGCGAAAGATTTGACGAAGCTGCCGAAAGTGTTTCGCGAGATGGAACGCGAGGCCGCGACGGTGTTGCGGCGTGAAGGATTTCCGGCAGCGCGGCAACGACATGAGCGCGCGCTGGCGATGCGTTATCGCGGGCAGTCGTTCGAGTTGCTGATCACTAAGACTGACGGAAATGTCGCGGCCGCTTTTCATCGAGCGCATCGCGAGCGTTACGGGTATGCACAGGAGCAAAGCGAGATCGAGATCGTCAGTGCACGTCTTAGATCGATCGGTCTCGTCGAGAGATTCTCGATGAAAAAAATTCGAGTAAAAAAAGGTTTCGCCAAACCGCTCAGCACCACAAAATCCTATTTTATTTACAAACGCGACGCGCTTGACGGCGGCGTGAAATTGCGAACGCCATGCATCGTTACCGAATACTCCGCGACAACCCTGATCCCCGCGGACGCAAAAGCGCGCGTGGACCAGTTTGGCAACATTCTGATCGATTTATGAAACCCCGGTTCGATCCCACGACGCTGGAAATCTATCGCGCCCTCTTCACCTCGGTGGCTGAAGAGATGGGCATCGCGTTGCGACGCACCGCCTTCTCGCCAAACATCAAGGAGCGACGTGATTATTCGTGCGCGGTGTTTGACGCGAAAGGTCGTGTCATCGCGCAGGGCGATCATATGCCGGTGCACCTTGGATCGATGCCGATGGCCGTCGCGGCGGCACTCAACCAGATCGAGTTCGCGCCTGGCGACGTGGTTGCCGTAAACGATCCATTTGCCGGCGGCACGCACCTGCCGGATGTGACGTTAGTGATGCCCGTCGTCGTCAAAGGAACACGGATTCTGTTTTACGTTGCGAACCGCGCGCATCATGCAGACATCGGCGGCGCGACGCCGGGATCGATGGGGCTCGCAACCGACATCTATGGCGAGGGAATTCGCATCCCGCCGATTCGTCTCGTCCGCAACGGTACGCTCGACAGCGACACTATGCGCCTGCTGCTCGCGAACGTACGCGGCAACGTCGAACGTCGCGGTGATTTCGACGCCCAGATCGGTTCGCTGAAAACCGGCGCGACGCGTCTGCTGGAGATTATCGACCGGCGCGGTGAACGTGAAGCGACGGAATACGCTGCGCAATTGATCGACTACTCAGCGCGATTGATGCGACACACGATCGCGTCAATCCCGGACGGCGTTTACGAAGCGGAAGACGCACTTGACGATGATGGCGTCGCAGATCAGCCGGTGAAGATTGCCGTGCGCGTCATCGTGAAAGGCGACCGGGCGACCGTTGATTTCAGCGGCAGCGCGGCGCAGGTAATTGGGGCGATTAATGCGGTGGAAGCGATCACAGTTTCCGCGGTTTCGTACGTGTTTCGTTGCCTCGTCGGTGGTGAAATTCCCGCTAGCGCTGGTTTGATGCAGCCGATAGACGTGATCGCGCCGGCCGGAACAGTCGTAAATGCGAATCCACCCGCATCCGTGGCCGGGGGAAACGTCGAAACGTCGCAACGGATCGTTGACACGTTGTTCAAAGCATTATCGCAAGCGTTGCCGGATCGTGTTCCGGCCGCGAGCCAGGGCACGATGAACAATCTCACGATCGGTGGCATCGACACTCGAACGGGCCAGGAGTTTTCTTATTACGAAACCGTAGCGGGCGGAATGGGTGCGCGACCTTCGCTCGACGGCATGAGCGGCGTACACACGCACATGACGAACAGTTTGAACACGCCGGCGGAGGCCCTCGAGTACGCGTACCCGCTGCGCGTGCGGGAGTATCGCTTGCGTCGCGGATCAGGCGGTGAAGGGAAGCAACGTGGCGGTGACGGTGTCGTGCGTGAGATCGAAACGATCGTGCCGGCGCGTATGTCGCTGTTGGCGGATCGGCGCAAGCGTGGGCCGTATGGTCTATACGGCGGAGCTGACGGCGAACGCGGGCTCAACCGCATCAACAGCCAATCGATCGCCGCGAAAGGTTCGCACGAATTGAAGGCCGGCGATCGTATTCGAATCGAAACTCCCGGCGGCGGTGGCTGGGGGAAAACGGATTAAGTCGTCAAACGACGGTAAATACCCGGCATTCTCTCCGGCAGCGACAACACATCGTCGATGATCGTGTAGCCAATCTCCCCGTACAGATCGCGCAACTCCGCTTCCGACTCACGATCGATCGTGATGCAGAACGGCGTGATGCCTTCAGCCTTTGCCTGTCGCAACGCCTCTCGCGTGTCTTCACGCGCGTAACGCGCATCGCCGTAATCGTGATCGTACGGCCGCCCGTCTGACAGAACTATCAACAAACGCGTTCGCGCGTCCTGTTTCGCGAGTCGCGCAGTCGCATGACGGATCGCCGCGCCGAGTCGCGTGTTGTTCTGATAGTTGATCCCGCCGATGCGCCGTTTCACATCGTCGCTGTACTTCTCGTCGAAGTCTTTCACGACGTAAAACTTCACGTTCCGCCGGCCCTCGGAAGTAAATCCGTTGATCGAGTAAACATCGCCGACGGCTTCGAGCGCCTCGCTCATCAGCACGAGGCCTTCCTTCTCGATCTCGATGATGCGTCTGCCGGGCCGCGTGTAAGGCTGCAACGGATGACGTCCGATCGTCCGCGCCGTCGACGACGATTGGTCCAACAGGAACGACACCGCAACATCGCGACGGCGTCGCAAACGTTTCGTGTAAATGCGTTCCGACTGTTGCCCGTCGGCACGACGATCGATGACGTAATCGATCACGGCATTCAGATCAAACTCTTCGCCATCGACTTCATTCGCCACGCGCGTCAGGTTCTCCGGCTTCATCAGTTGAAACTGATGGCGGATCGACGAGATCACGCCCTTGTGCCGTTCACGTGTTTCGTCGACAAACGCGCGGTCGCCCTGCTTCACCCGCTTCTCGATTACGCGACACCAGCCCAGACGATGGTCCGTCAACTCGCGGTCCCACTCGTCGTAGTTGTAAGCGACTTCGCCTTCGGCAAGCACTTGTTCCGGCGTCTCTGATTCCGACCAGGCTTCGGCGCCCGCGAGTTCGTCCGGTTCGCCTTCGGGCGACGGATCGTTCCATGCATTGAACAGTTCGCGCGCATCGCGACGCTGCGGCATCGACTGCGCGCGCTGTTGCTTCATTCGCTCGGTCGAAGCTGACTCGTCTTCTTTTTCAGTTTGCTCTTCGGGGACTTCGACCTGCTGAATCGAATCGTCCGCGGGCACGACCGACTGAAACAGCGTGTAGACGCGGCTTGTCGCCATCAGCGTATCGGCAACTGTGGCGTTCGCGTTTCCGAGATAGTCGCTGACGATGAGTTCGAGTTCCGAAACGATCTGCGCGTAGTACTGGCGCGCGTCGTCGCGTGCGCCGCCGAGTAACGTGACCTGAAACAGCAACTCAAACGGAACAAGCAGCGCAGGTAGTTCAATGATCTTTGGCCGTCGCGCACTGAGGTGATCGCGGATCAGATCGAGGTCGCGGCGAAGACCGCGATACGAATGGCGCAAGCGGCGATCGATGCGGCCGTTTTCGAGTGTGCCGAAGATGCGTCGCGCGAGTTGTGCTAACGGAAACACTTTCAGAACATCGCGGTAGTCCGCGTTATCGACGTGCGATGGCTTCTGTTGCTGCTCCAATAGCATCTCGTCAGGAACTGCAAATGCGTCACGCACATCGACGTCGTAATTCTCGCGGATTGCCGCGTGAGCGGCGCTAATCAAACCGCCGCGCTCGTAAGTCCCAAATTCGATCTGTCCCGCCGCATGCGCTGCCAGCACTTTGTACAGACGGAAATCCAACTCGTCGTCGCCAAACTCATTCACCACTGACGGCAAGTGGATGGTTCGCCCGTCGCCGATGCGTGCTTCATCCGGTACCGCTGCGAGCGGAGCCACGTCGACCTCGCGTCCGGTCAGTGCCTCGACGTACAACCGCAAAAGATGCTGAATCGTATCGAGCGACAACCCCGCACTGCCGCTGTGCAACGCTTCATAACTGCCGCGCGTCTCCAGCGAGAAATAACTCCGCCTCGCGCGCGCCTCCGACTTGCCGGACGACAAACCGCGCCGAGCCCACGCTTCAAACTGTTCGATCGAGACGCTCCGCAGCGCCCGCGAACTGGATCGAAAACACGCCAGTGCCGCTTCACCATCCACGGCCGCGATTTCTTTCGTGAGCGCGAGTACGCGACGCGACAATCCGATCGCCTCATTGCGGGACGTGCTCTCCGTCAACAGTCGCAGGAACCGCGGGCTGCTACGCACAAACGCGACGAGACTCGCATTGCCATGCGAGGCAACAACCCACAACAGATCGATCCAGTCGTCGAAGATCTCCGGGGCACGGCGCAAGATCTCGCCGCCGGAAAGCAGGACCTGGAGCGAGGCGCCGCCTCCGCGTTCGAGAAACTCGCCAGTCCGTGTCAGCAGCCGCGTCGCATCCGCGGCAGACAGTTCATTCAAAGCCGCCGGAATCGACGACCACGCGTCAGCGGCGATCCCGCCTGCCCGCGCCGCAAACGCACCGGCGAGTTCCAGTGCAGCATTCGTTACCGCCGCGTCGCCAAAATCACGCAAAACACGCGAAACATCGACAGACGTATTGATGAACTCAGTACTGTGTTTCGCCGAACGACGCGCGATCTCAGTCGCGATGTCGAGGATCACGCGCGACGTGTTGACGTCGTCGATCTCGTCGATCATCAACGGCAGTCTTTGCAGACTCTCTCTCGCGGTGTAAGTTGAGAGCGCGATCTGACGAGTGCACAAAGCGAAGATCGGCGGCAGCAGTTCTTCCGGAACCGTTCGCAAAGGTTCGACACCGGCCGCGAAAAACGAAGCAGCCGATTCATAGTCGTTCATCGCCAACCGCCGTCCCATCTCCCCCCACGAGCGCAGCTCCGCCGGTTGCAGCACCTGGACTGCGGCGGGTGTGGCGCGCAGAAATTCGAGCGCGGCCCGGAGCGAGATGCTTGCGATCGCGGTGCTGGTCTCGATGATCTGTGTGCGGTAAGTCTCCACCAGATTAAATGACGGTGGTGATGATCTCCTGAATGCTGCGTTGCAGCTCGAGATCGTCGGTTATCGGCGAGGACATCGCTACTCGCGCGGCGTCGACAGGTGGGATGCCGAGGGCGATCAGTTGAGCAGCGTAGATCAGGAGTCGAGTAGAAACGCCTTCTTCCAAACCATGGCCACGCAGGTTTCGCACCTTCTGTCCGATCAGTACGAGATCGCGTGCGGTGCCTTCGTCCACGCCGCCTTCACGCGCGACGATCTCCGTCTCGATTTCCGGCGTCGGGTAGTTAAACTCGATCGCCACAAAGCGTTGGCGCGTCGACTGTTTCAGGTCCTTTAAAATCGATTGATACCCCGGATTGTAGGAGACGACGAGCATGAAATCTTCCGGCGCTTCCAGGATCGTGCCGCGTTTTTCGATCGGCAGGCGGCGGCGGTGGTCAGTCAACGGGTGAATGATGACGACCGTGTCTTTCCGTGCTTCGACCACTTCGTCGAGATAACAGATTGCGCCGTTACGTACGGCTGAAGTCAGTGGTCCATCGTGCCAGATTGTCTCCTCGCCTTCGAGCAGAAAACGTCCGACGAGGTCGGTCGACGACAGATCTTCGTGGCAGGCGACAGTGATGAGCGGGCGTTCCAGTCGCCACGCCATGTGTTCGACGAAACGTGTTTTTCCGCAGCCGGTCGGGCCTTTTAGGATCACAGGCAACCGTGCGGAATGGGCCGCTTCAAAGAGTTCTATTTCCCGGCCGACGGGTAGGTAAAAAGGTTCCGTGGCGACTCGGTAGTCCTGGATTGCGCTTTCAGCCATTTCTTTGGCATCTTAACATTGCCGATTGGCAATTGCCGATTGCCGATTCAACGGGCGACCGCGATGGCGCCGGCTAGCGAGAGAAATCGGCAATTGGCAAATTGGAAATGGCAATGTCATGAAGATAGCAGTAGCAATGAGTGGCGGCGTGGATTCTTCAGCCGCCGCGGCGATTTTAAAAGAGCAGGGACACGAGCTGGTCGGTTTTACGATGCAGTTGTGGGACCAGCGGCGTGGTATCAACGTCGACGAGAACGGCGATCCGCTGCCGTCGCGTTGCTGTTCTTTGGACGACGTGTACGACGCCCGACGAGTGGCGGAAGAGCTGGGTTTTCCGTTCTACGTGTTGAACCTGGAACGTGATTTTGAACGCGACGTGGTGGCGCCGTTTGTGACGAGTTATCTCAGCGGCGAGACGCCGATTCCGTGCGTTGGCTGTAACAGCCGGCTGAAGTTTGCGTCGCTGGATCGACTGGCGTCGAGTTTAGGCTGCGAGAAAGTCGCCACCGGACATTACGCGCGCGTGGAGTTTGACGAGGCGACGAAGCGTTATCGCCTGCTGCGTGGCCGGCACCTGGAAAAAGATCAGTCGTACTTTCTTTGGGAACTGACGCAGGCTCAACTATCGCGCGCAATGTTTCCGCTGGGCGAGATGTCGAAACCCGAGGCTCGCGACGCCGCACGCCAGCATCATCTGATCGGCGTGTCGGAGAAGAAGGAATCGCAAGAGATCTGTTTCGTGCCCGACGGCGACTACGCCGGTTTCATCGATCGTTATCTGGAAGCCGAGAACGCGAGCGATCGTTTGCCGGGGGAAGGCGAGATCGTTGACAGCGGCGGACGCGTCATCGGGCGTCATGGCGGCATTCATCGTTACACGATCGGACAGCGTCGCGGTATCGGCATCGCGGACGAGCGTCCGTTGTACGTGCTGTCGGTTGATGCGGATCGAAACCGGGTGACGGTCGGTTCGTCGGAGGAGCTGTTGAGCAGCGAATTTACGGCTGCTGGAGTCAACTGGATCGCGTACGATGATCCGCAGCAACCAGTGCACGCGGAAGTTCGCGTTCGCTACCGGCACACGGCCGCACGGGCTGTAATTACAACGCTCGCGAACAACCGCGCCCGGGTAGTCTTTGACGAACCGCAGCGGGCGATCACGCCCGGTCAGGCAACGGTTTTTTATCGCGGCGACGAAGTGGTCGGCGGCGGCTGGATCGTCAAACGATAAGTTAGACATTCAAAACCTTTTCGCGCGGGCTCGCGTACTCACAATTGGCCGGAAACCCCCTTTATCTGAGGACTTACAACCATGGCAATGTCAGGAACACGTAAAGCAATTTTGATTATTGGCGGCATCTTCGCGGTGCTGGTATTTGTGGTAATCATCGGCGCACTCGCGATTTGGATGGCCTTTCGCACACCTGAGCCGTCCATCCGCGACAACAGCGTGTTGGTGCTGCGCGTCGCCGGATCATTGCCTGATTACACTCCTGACGATCCGTTCAAGAAGTTTTTCGGCGGACCCGATCAGTCGCTCACCGGCCTGGTAATGCAGTTCAAGAAAGCGAAGGTCGACAAGCGCATCAAAGCGATCCTGCTCGACATCAACATGTCGGGTGTCGGTTGGGGCAAGGCTGAAGAGATTCGCGACGCGATCACCGACTTCCGCTCGTCCGGAAAACCGGTTTATGCCTACATCGAATTCGGGTTGAACAAGGAGTATTACATCGCGACCGCGGCCGACAAGATCATCGTGCCCCCGCCCGGCGAGTTGTTCATCAACGGTCTCGCCGCCGACGTGATGTTCTTCCGCGGGTCGCTCGACAAGCTCGGCATTTATCCCGACATTTACCAGATCGGCAAATACAAAAGCGCGGGCGATATGTTCACGCAGAAAGAGATGACTGACGCGCATCGCCAGTACATCAACGAGCTGCTGGACGATCTTTTCGCACGTTACAAGAACGCGATCGCGCAGGCGCGTCACAAGACACCCGAAGAGGTAAATGCGCTGATCGACAACGCACCATACAACGCGCAACAGGCGAAAGCCGCGGGCTTGATCGACGAAGCGATGTACCGCGATCAGGTTGACGCGATGCTCAAGAAGTCGTTGGGGCAGAAAGAGTCGGAACCCTTGATCGCGGTGCGCAGCCACGATTATCGCGATGTGACGCCGGAGTCGCTTGGTCTCAACAGAGGCGAACGCATTGCGGTGATTTATGCGAGTGGCGAGATTGGTTCCGGCAGTTCGCAACAAAGTCCGTCGGGCGATCAGTCGATCGGTTCCGACACGCTGGCGAAGGCGTTGAACGATGCGGCTGCCGACAAGACGATCAAAGCGATCGTAATGCGCGTCGATAGTCCGGGCGGTTCGGGTCTGGCTTCGGACATCATCTGGCGCGCCGTCGAACAGGCGAACCAGAAGAAGCCGGTGGTGGTTTCGATGAGCGACGTCGCGGCGTCAGGCGGTTATTACATCTCGGCGAGCGCGAGCAAGATCATCGCACAGCCGTCGACGATCACGGGTTCGATCGGCGTCGTGGCCGGAAAGCCGGTGATGCGTGGGTTCTATGATTGGCTGGGCGTTTCAAACGAGTACGTGCTGCGCGGGAAGACGGCGGGAATGTTTCGTGAGACTGAGAAGTTTTCCGACGATGAGCGCGTGAAGTTTGAGGAGTGGATCAAGAACACGTACTACAACGATTTCGTGCCGAAGGTTGCGAAAGGACGCGGGAAGGACGCGCAATATATTGACTCGATTGCGCAGGGCCGCGTTTGGACCGGAGGCCAGGCGAAGGACAAGGGGCTGGTTGACGAGTTTGGCGGACTCGATCGCGCGATCGAGCTGGCGAAACAGCTTGCGAACATTCCCGCGAATAAGGGAGTCGAGCGCGTGATCCTGCCGTATCCGACGACGTTCCTGCAGCAACTATTGAGTGGCAGCGGCGAGAATTCAAACACGGAAGTCGAACGGCAGCGTGCGGTTTTGGCGGCGCTGCCGGAAGACGCCCGCCGCGCATTTCGTTACATGCAGTTGATGGATCGAATGAAGAACGGCGAGTCGATGCTGCTGATGCCGTTCGATCTGCGGGTTAAGTAGGTTTGGTTCTTGGTACTTTGTACTTAGTGCTTTGTTTTAAAGACAAAGTACCAAGAACAAAGATCTAAGCTCTAATCACTTCGAGGCCGCGCATGTAAGGCCGAAGGATTTCGGGGACCACCACGGACCCATCTTCCTGTTGATAGTTTTCCAGTATCGCGACCCACGTTCGTCCCACAGCGAGGCCCGATCCGTTCAGCGTGTGAACAAACTCGGGCTTTGCGCCACCCGCGCGGCGAAAGCGAATCTGCGCGCGACGCGCCTGAAACGCTTCGCAATTCGAACACGAAGAGATCTCGCGGAACGTTTTCTGCGAAGGCAGCCAGACTTCGATGTCGTAAGTCTTCGCAGAACCGAAGCTGACGTCGGCAGTTGAGAGCGTGACGACGCGATAGTGAAGACCGAGCTTTTGCAAAATCGTTTCGGCGTTTCGCGTGAGTGATTCGAGCTCGTCGTAAGAGTTTTCCGGCAGTGCGTATTTCACCAGTTCAACTTTTTCAAACTGGTGCAGCCTGATTAGCCCGCGCGTATCGCGGCCGTAGCTGCCGGCTTCGGAACGAAAGCACGGCGTGTAAGCCGCCCACTTCATCGGCAGTTGAGACGCGTCGAGAATCTCCTCGCGGTGATAGTTCGTCACCGGTACTTCCGCCGTGGGAATCAAGTACAACTCGCGATCGTCGCGGAGTTTGAAGAGGTCTTGTTCAAACTTCGGCAGTTGCGCAGTGCCGAAGAGCGAGTTGCTGTTGACAATAAACGGCGGCGCGGTTTCTGTGTAACCGTGTTCGCGCGTGTGAACGTCGAGCATAAAATCGATCAGCGCGCGTTCGAGTCGCGCACCCGCTCCGTTCAGAATCGCGAAACGCGCGGAAGCGAGTCTCGTCGCGCGCTCGAGATCGAGAATCCCCAGCGACAGACCTAAATCGACGTGGTCCTTTGGTTCGAAGTTAAACTCCGGAGCGTTGCCCCAGCGACGGACTTCGACATTGTCAGCCTCGCTTTCGCCGAGCGGAACGCTTTCGTGAGGAATGTTGGGCAGCGTCGACAGCAGCTCATGCATGCGGTTCTCAGTTTGCGCACGTAGTTGGTCCAGTTCGGCGATACGATTTTTCAGACCACCCACTTCCGCGCGTAGTGCCTCGGCTTCTTCTTTCTTACCTTCCTTCATCAACTGACCGATCTCACGGCTCGACGCGTTCCGTTGCGAGTTCAGTTGATCGGATTCGCCGATCACGCGCCGCCGTTCTTCGTCGGCGCGTGCAAAGTCGTCGAGTGCCGTAGTGTCGCCGCGACGCGCTTTCAACGCGTTGCGGACGTGGTCGATGTTTTCCCTGACGTAATTGAGATCGAGCATTTGGTTCAGTCCGCTGAGTTATGTTAAGAAAAGGCCACGCTAGCCGACACCGAATCTACTGTCAAGAAAGGGGTAGCTGTTTGTCTGATCAAAAACCATTTGCCGGACGCGCTGCGATTGTTACTGGAGGCACGCGCGGTATCGGGCGGGCGATCGCGGTCGAACTGGCCCAACGCGGAGCTGACGTTGCGTTCAATTATGCGAAGAGCGCGGAAGCTGCCGATGCGCTGAAGTCGGAGCTGGAGGCGATGGGGGTGCGTGCTTTGTCGGTCCAGTGCGACGTTGCCAACACCGAGGCGGCGGCCGAGATGGTCAAGCAGGTGAAAGACGCGTTTGGCCGGATTGATTTTCTCGTTAACAACGCCGGTATCACGCGCGACAACCTGATCCTCCGGATGAAAGAAGAAGATTGGGACGACGTGATGGACACGAACCTCAAAGGCGCGTGGAACTTCGCGAAAGCTGCGTTGCGCACGATGTTGCGACAGGACACGGGTGGATCGATTCTGAATATCTCGTCGATTAGTGGAGAGGTCGGAATGCCTGGGCAGTCGAACTATTCGGCGTCGAAAGCAGGAATGGTTGGGTTGACGAAAGCGTTGGCGAAGGAAGTCGCGAGCCGAAAGGTCACGGTGAATGCACTCGCGCTTGGCATGGTTGCTACTGACATGGCGGGCAAGCTCGATGAAGCTTATCAGGCGAAGATCATGGAACAGATTCCATTGGGACGTTATGCGGAACCGGACGAAGTCGCACGCATCGCGGCATTTCTTTTATCAGATGATGCTCGTTATATAACCGGTCAGGTGATCCAGGTGGATGGCGGGTTAGCTATTTGATCTTTTTGACATCCGCGGGTTTTGCGAAGAGGGCGTCGTCGACGGGGACGTTGTACTTGATGTCTTCGTAATTGATCCGAGTGACCTGCTTGCCGTTGATGTAATGATCGATCACCCACGGGGCGGTGATTCCCTGCACGGTGATGAACTTCAATAACTGGTCCTCTTCCGTAGTCTCAACCTCGTCACCCGAATCCGGATCCTTGCGCATGCGCTTGTAGAGAATCTTCGCCGGCATTCCATCACGCGCGCCAAACTCATATTCGATCCAGGACCCGCTCGGATACGTTAACCGGATCGTTTCGTTTCGCTTCCCAAGTCCAGCTTCGCGACGGCCAACG
>JAICGQ010000007.1 GCA_025923035.1 Pyrinomonadaceae bacterium
GCCTCGGCAGAATGGAACAGAAGACGAGTCCCTGGCTAGTTTCGTGCGCCGTCGTCTCGGGCGGGAGGCGCTCGAACGCATGGCCCAACCGATGGTCGGCGGAATATACACCGCCGATCCGGAGACACTCAGCCTGCGCGCGACGTTGCCTCGGTTTCTCGACATGGAGCGGGAGCATCGCAGCGTAATACTCGCGATGATGCGACAAGGTCAAAAAGCAGGCACGAGCGGCGCGCGGTATAGCTTGTTTCTATCGTTCGACCGTGGAATGGAAGTGCTAGTGAAGGCACTGGCAGATGTGGTCCCGAACGTTCGCTTGAAAACACGAATTGAGGAACTGATTCTCGACTCGCAAACCTGGCGCTTAAAAACTGACTCCGGCGAGTCGCTCGAAGCGGATGCGGTTTGTCTCGCGGTCCCTGCTTACACCGCCGCGAGGCTTATCGAAAACATCAACCCGCGACTCGCGTCGCAACTCAAGACGATCAAATACGCTTCAACGGCGACGATCAACTTCGCGTATTCGCGTGAAGCAATCAAACATCCGTTAAATGGTTTCGGCTTCGTGGTTCCATTTATCGAAAAGCGATCGCTGATCGCGTGTACGTTCAGCAGCGTGAAGTTCAGTGACCGCGCGCCCCAAGATCAGGTGTTGTTGCGGGCCTTCGCCGGCGGCGCGTTACAACCTGACGTGTTTGCACGGGAGGATCTCGTAACACGGATTGAAACTGACCTGCGTGAGTTGTTAAGTATCGATCGGAGTCCGTTGTTTACGGAGGTTGCGAAGTGGGAACGATCGATGCCGCAGTACGAAGTGGGCCATCTCGATCGCGTGCAAGCGATCGAAGCTGAACTCAGAACGTCACCGGGGCTGGCGCTGGCGGGGAATGCGTATCGCGGCGCAGGAATTCCGGATTGTATTCGCAGCGGTGAAACGGCCGCAGCTCGCCTGGTCAACGAGGCATAGCCAGCGCCTCGACCCACTGCGCATTTGTTTGCATCAACGGACGAAACGCTTCCCGCGGCACTGTCGTTTCGATGTGCATGTTGTCGTCAGTATTGATCTTCGCGCCCGCAACCGCCGGTCCCAACCTCGTCTCGTCGCACACAAACCACGATCGCACGTCCGCTTCACTTGCGAGATTCACACGCGCGAGCTCCGCTTGCACCCTCGGGTCGGCGATGCGTTCCTTCAGGCGATCCAGATTCAACGGCTGGTTGCTGCCAAACAGCAGCAGGTCCTTCCCTTTGTTCAACCCACCAACGCGAAACATCAGCACGTGCGGAAACACCTTGTGATACGTCGCCAGCACCGATCGCAAACTCTCGGTCGACAACTGGTAGATCTGCACCCACTGCACAAACACGCCCTGCTCGCTTAACTTCTCTTTTCCAAGCTCGAAAAACTCCTGCGTGAAAAGGTTCGCGACACCCGGCACCCACGGATGACTCGGCTCGCTGACGATGATGTCGTACCGCTCCGGCGTCACGCGCAAGTACGTCCGCGCATCGTCGATGATCAAACGCGTGCGCGGATCGTTGAGCGGCAGATTGTTGACGTGTTCGAAGAACCTCGATCCGTCGACCGTCCCCGGCTCGAGCTCGATGCACGTAACCGACTGTATCGGCGATTGCAGCATCGACCCGACCGTGATCCCGGTTGCGAATCCGATGATCAAACCCTTCTCGATTCGGGGCGCAACGAAAAGCGGAAGCTGGCCCAACATCACCTGCGTCGGCATGTCGAACATGCTGTCAGACGCATTCGTCCGGCCGTTGATGGCCATGGAGATCGTCTCTTCGTCCTTGCGCACCGAAACCGTCGCCGTCGGACCTTCTTCGTACATCAACAGTTGATGAACACCCGCTTCTGCCCCCTTGTATGAGCCTTCCACCGTTCCCTCGCGTGTTTGTGCCAACACGCGGACGAGGCTGTCGTACGCGCCGACCGAAAGATCCACGAGGTTCATGCGCGGCGTGAGCACGATCAGGATCAGCACCAGCACGGGAATCGCGCCGATCGCGAGACTTCGCTTCAACGCAGGATCGCTGCTCGTCTCGGCCGGGCGATACGCCACCCCCGCAACGACAACGCACACCACTGCCGAAAGCACCAGCGCAAACTTCGTACTCGTCTTCGGAATCAACACAAACCCGGTTAGAAACGCGCCTGCAATCGCGCCGATCGTGTTGATGGCGTACGCGCGACCCACACGCGCCACTGCCCGAGCCGGATTGCCTGCCGCCCACGCGATCACGAGCGGCATCACCATGCCCATCAACAACGCCGGCACTAGAACCAGCAACATCGCGGACAAGATCTGCAAACCGAGCAGCCCGGTCCACGACGAGATGCGCAGGTTCATTCCGAGATTGATGAGCAGCCACGGCAGCCAGTTCACAACGAACAGACTCACGTACAAACTGATCGCCGTCACGAGCTCGACCACGATTATCGTTCCCCGCAGCTTCGCCGAAACGTCTTTTCTTCCAATGAACCACGCGCCTCCTGCCAGCCCGATGAGAAACAACGCAACCACGATACTGAACGCATACGTGCTCGAACCAATCACCATCGTGAGTATGCGCGTCCACGAAACCTGCGTGCTGATCGTCACAAATCCCGAAGCGAGCGCGACAAAGTACCAGAATCTGTTTTTGTCCGTGTCCACAGACACCTGTTTCACCGATGCCGGCTCGATCGGGTCCCCTTGTAAACGTATCGCAACGACACCGACAACGATGTTCATTACGGCAGCAATGATGATCGTCGTTCGCACACCAAACGCCGGCAAAAACAGAAACCCCGCCGCCAACGTGCCCACAATCGCCCCAACTAGATTGCATGCATACAGCCGCGTCACCGCCGTCGAACCACGTCGCGCGAGCGCCGCTGACAACACAGGCAAAGTCGCGCCCATCAACGTCGTCGGCACCAGCAACATCAGACACGACAACAGGAACCGCCACAAACTAAACGTGAAGAACCCCGGTTGAAACTGTTGCCAGATCAGCGCGTAAAGATTGTCGACCCAGCGAAACAGAAAAGGCACCAGCAGCGCGTACACCGCGATCCCGATCTCCATCCAACCGTAAATACTGAGCGGCTTGCGAATGCGATGGTCTAACTTTCCTGCGACCGCGCTGCCCAGCGCGAGTCCGCCCATAAACGCGGCGAGCACCGTGCTCACGGCGAGGGTCGTAGCGCCGAACACGAGTCCGAGCATGCGCATCCAGAGCACTTCGTAAATCAGCCCCGTAGCACCGGAGAAAACGAAGCACACACCGATTAACAAGATCGTGGAATGTGAGTAACTGCGCCCGTGCGCGCGAGTTGTAGGTTGCATTCAGATCACAAGTAGATCACATGGCTGGTGCGCCAAACGTTTGCCGGAATCGATCCCGGCGCCGCGGCCGTGAGCAGGATCGCGTAGTCGTGTTCCACCACATCGCGGCCCGCGATCTGCAACTCAACCGCGTTCGACTCGCCCTCGCTCACCGCCGTAACTAAAGCCAACCGCCGCAGACAGCGATAAAGCTGTTCCACGCCTGAACCGAATGGACCGGTTTCATCACCCAAAACCAATCTCACTTCCGCCCGTTCGTCGACGAAGTGCTTGAGCAACGACGCCGCCTGGACCACACCACGCTCAAACCGCTCCTGCATCTCGCCATCCGATGCCTCCGGCAAACGCGTGTCCAGGACGATCGTGATCCGGCGTTCATCCTCGGAAGTAAACTCGCGCACGGTCAACCGTCGCGATCTTGCCGTCGCTTTCCAGTCGATGTGTCGCAGATCGTCCTGCGGCTGATAGTCGCGCATCGAGAACAGATCGTGTCCCGCACCACGCCGCAACGACGGGATGCGGCCCGCATACATCGGCAACAGGTGCAACTCGTCGCTGATCACTTCCGGCTTCGGATAAACGATGATGTCGACGTTCCGCGCTCGCAAACGCCGCCGCCGCCGGAAAAACCCAAACGGAAAACGTGTCGACAACTCAAACCCATCGATCAGCACATGCCCGCGTCGCGGAAACAACTGGTCGACGCGCTGCTCGGCCGCAGCCCGATGCGGCACGTAACTGAAATACGCCAGCAACCGCTTCGCATAACGCTTGCGACGCTTAACAACTTCACCCGTTGGACCACGCGCCTCGACGAGTATCGAAAACGACGGCAACACTCGCTTCGTGTTGCGCAACGTGACGATCACCGGCGCGGGTTCGGCAGCGAAAATGTGATCCGGAAAACGCGCCGATACTGTCAGGTCACGCAACGAAGCGCGGGCGGCGATCCAGCCGACAAACAAGGTCGACACCAGTAACGAGAACACCAGAAACAGCAGGTTGTTGCCCGTGTTCCACGCAGCAAATCCCACGACGACGATGATCACCAGGAACACGCCGCCGCCACTCGTCGGCTCAAACGGAAAATCGAGATTCGCAACTTCAACTCGCGCGGAGCGCGCCAGCGGCGGCACGATGAAGATCGTGAGCAGCAGAGCGATCAGGAGTGAAAATATGGCGGCAGCGCCGGCGATTGCCGCATCGTTTTGCCGGCGCGCCATGATGGTAACGAGCGCGGCGGCGAGTCCCGCGAAAACCAGCACTGTGCCAAAGACAACGCGGAGTAACGAGGCCCGTTCGGGAAACAGATCGGAAAATCTCACAGCGGGACGCTGACAGTCTTCAGAATTTCATTCAGCACTGCTTCAGCTTCTTCACTGCGACGAAGCGAAGACGAGAACCGCGAACTGACCACGATGCGGTGTGCAAAAATGGGGACTACGAGTCGCTTGATGTCGTCCGGAATGCAGTAGGTGCGATCTTCACCGAGCGCCAGTGCCTGCGAGGCGCGAAACAGCGCCAGTGTTCCGCGCGGGCTGACTCCCAGATCGAGCATCTCTGACGCACGGGTCGCGGCGACGATGCGCATCAGGTACTGCACCAGTGCATCGTCGACTGAAACTCCAGCCACGGCGCGTTGCAGTTCCACTACTTCGTGCGCGCTCATCACCGGCTCCAATTCATCCAGCGGGTCGGCATACTCGCGGTCCCGCAGAATGCGTTCTTCATCAACCGGCGCCGGATACCCGATCCGCAAACGCAACATGAAGCGATCGAGTTGCGACTCCGGCAACGGATAAGTGCCGTGATGCTCGATCGGGTTTTGCGTCGCGAGAACGATGAAAGGCGCAGGTAGAGGATGCGTCGTGCCTTCGACCGTGACATGCCGTTCAGCCATCGCTTCCAGCAATGCAGACTGGGTCTTCGGGGTCGTACGATTGATCTCGTCCGCGAGCACGACATTCGCGAATACCGGTCCGGGTTTCCACTCGAACATTCCGCTGTGCTGTTTGTAGACAGACAGCCCGATGACGTCGGACGGCAACAAATCAGACGTGAACTGGATGCGTTGAAAACTGCAGCGAAGCGCGCGTGCGAGGGCGTGGGCCAGCGTCGTTTTGCCAACTCCGGGAACGTCTTCAACCAGCAGATGGCCGCCCGCAATCAGAGTAACGATCGCGAGGCGAATGGCTTCAGGCTTCCCCCTGATGACGGTTTCGACCGCCTGCTGCAACCGCTCAATTTGTTCGGCTGCCCCGGCGCTCGTCAGTTCTCCGGATTCGACTGTTTCGAGGTTTCGCATCAAATTGGCTGCATTCTACATGCTTGGAGCACGCGTCGCACGGAAAAGTTCGCCGCACGTATGCAATCCACGTTTGCCTTATTGTGAGTTGCGGAACTTCCTGTAGTAGACTATGGCCCGTTTGAAAAACGGGCACGTGGAAGCAAAAAGCGGAACCCGCAGAATAGCGCTTCGTGTAATTTGCCCGAGGAGGCATTATGAAACCCCTACAGAATAGACACAAAAACCAGCGCGGCTTCTCATTGATCGAGTTGATGATCGTGATCGCCATCATCGGCATCCTGATCGCCGTCGGCATCACCGGATACAAGGCCGCGATGAGAGCGGCAAACGAAGCCGCCGCAGTAAAGACCCTGCGCACAATCGCCGAGCAGCAGATGCTTTACTTCAATTCCCACCAGCGCAGCTCATTCGGAACATTTGAAGAGATGCGGAAGGAAAACCTTCTCGACGCTCGCTTCGACGGCGCGACCCCAACATTCGACGGCTACGTTTACACGATGAAGGTGATCCCGAAATCCACCACGTCGCAGGCTGGCTACACCATCAATGCCGACCCACAAGTCGCGGACGGTGTGGGCGCGACCGGCAGGAACCACTATTTCGTTTCGTCAGACACCAACACGATTCACGTCAACGATACGCAGCCCGCGGCCGAGAGCGATCCACCGATCGGCGGCTAAAGAATCTCGCAGCCACGAAGAAAACGCCCGGTGATCTCGCAAATCGCCGGCGTTTTTTGTTTCTGTCCACAAAATAGGAAACATATCCCAACACACGCGCAATCTTATTCCTACATCTAATAGGACGTATGGAGGTTGAGAAACTATGCGCGCAACCGTACTAAAAGCGCTTTTTGTTGGAATAGTTAGTTTGGTGGTGTTTACGCAGGCGCCGTTCGCGGGCGCCCAGACTAATCCTCGCATCATTCGCGAGGTCAGGCACGAGCTCGTCACGTTGCCTTATTACGGCGTGTTTGACTGGCTGGAGTACGAAGTGCAATCGAATGGCACGGTCGTATTGAAGGGGCAGGTAGTTAGGCCCACGACGAGGTCGGACGCTGAGGGACGCGTGAAAGAGATCGAAGGCGTAACGAACGTCGTCAATCAGATTGAGACGTTACCGCTGTCGCCTAACGACGATCGTTTACGGCGGGCACTCTATCGTCAGATCTATGGTTGGAACTCGCCGCTGTTTCGCTACGCGCACCAGGCCGTGCCGTCGATTCACCTGATCGTGAATCGCGGGCACGCGACGCTGAAAGGTGTGGTTGCTAATCGCGGTGACGCGAATCTCGCGAACATTCGGGCCCGCAGTGTTCCGGGTCTGTTCAGTGTCAAGAACGAGCTGACGATTGAGAGCGAGCAGCCGCGCTAGACGCTGGTTAGTGTCAGTCAAAGGTCTTGGGTCAAATGTTTTTGCTGACCTAAGACCTTTTTGCCGGTTAGGGGCAGCTTCTTTTGTGTAACAACCGTCAATCAGTAAATTGAGAGCCGAGTGGTATAACGATTTGCTGAAGGATGCGGGAGACCTTACTCAGTTTTCTTGACGACTGTTTGGCGCGTGGCGAAGACGCGGCGATTGTGCGCAGGCGCGGTTTGCGACTCGTCACGTGGTCGTGGGCCGATATTGCCAGGCGCGCGTTTCAGTTCGCCCGCGAACTTGAAGAGCGCGGGATTGCGCATGGCGATCGAGTGTTGTTCCTCGGGGAGAACAGCGCAGAGTGGATCGCCGCGTTCTTTGGTTGCTTGTTGCGCGGTGTGGTGGTAGTTCCGCTCGACCTTAAGTCTGCACCGGACTTTATTGCCAGAGTTCACCAACAGGTCTCGGCAAAGCTTTTATTGACGGATGAACCGGAAACACGGATCTGTGTTTCCCGGCTGTCGCTTAACAACCTCGTCGCTCGTATCGAACATCATTCTGCCGAGTCTTATTCCAGTGAGAATGTAACCGGCGGCGATCTCGTTCAAATCGTTTTCACTTCCGGAACAACAGCCGAGCCGAAAGGCGTTTGTCTGACGCATCGCAACCTGCTCGCGAACCTCGCGCCCATCGAGAAAGAGTTCAGGAACTATGCGAAATGGGAACGACTGGTCCATCCGCTGCGGTTTCTCTGTCTGCTGCCGCTGAGTCACGTGTTTGGTCAGTTGATGGGAATCTTCATTCCGCAGATCGTGCGCGGCGAGGTTCATTTCCTCGAGTCGTACAAGCCTTCCGAGATCATCGAGGTCTCGCGAAAGCAGCGCATCAATGCCATCGTCACAGTGCCGCGTGTACTGGAAACTCTGCGAGAAAAGATCCTGCACGATCGCGGCGATCTCGCGCGCGATCTTGAAACCGCCGAAAACCGTCACTTCTTGCGCAACTGGTGGACCTTCCGGCGCATTCATCGCAGCTTCGGCTGGCGGCTGTGGGCGTTCGTCAGCGGCGGCGCGACGCTCGAAGAAGACGCGGAGACTTTCTGGCGCCGGCTGGGTTACGCCGTCGTGCAAGGGTACGGCATGACGGAGACCGCGTCGCTAACGGCGGTGTCGCATCCGTTTCGGCTCGTGCGTGGTTCGATCGGAAAGCCAGTGCGCGGGCAGGAACTGAAGCTGGACGAGAACGGCGAGATTCTGGTACGCGGCGACAGCGTGTCGCCCGGTTACTGGAACGGTCACGCAAAACCAATCACTGACGCTGAAGGCTGGGTTCACACCGGCGACATCGGCGAGGTTGGTCCAAACGGGCACATATTCTTTCGTGGTCGAAGTAAAGACACGATCGTCACGGCGGCGGGAATGAAGATCTATCCGTCAGACCTCGAAGCGGTGCTGGATCGTCAACCTGAGATCAAAGCGAGCGCAGTGATCCCGTTTCATGAGACCGAAGCAATGGCGGTGCTGATTCCAAACAACGCGAACGTCAATCTCGACACTGCGGTTGAGCGCGCAAACGAGTCGCTGGCCGAGTTTCAGCGTATCCGTCACTGGACCACGTGGCCCGAACCGGATTTTCCGCGGACGATCGGCACGCGGAAGATCATGAAAACTAAGATCGCCGCGAAACTTGATCATCCGTCGCAATCCGTGCATCCGTCAGAATCGCTGTCGCTGCCGTCGATCGCGAATCTCGATTCGCTCGGCCGTGTTGAGCTATTGAGCGCGCTGGAAGATCGTTACCAGATCGAACTCGACGAAGCTGCCTTCACCGAAGCCACCACCTTCGAAGATCTCGAACGGCTTGTTCGCGACGGCAAGTCAGAGGCAGCGGCATACCCTTATCCCGCGTGGGCCATGCGCTTTCCATTCACCTGGATCCGGCCGCTGTTCTATCACCTGTTTCTACTGCCTTTGACCTGGATCATGTGTCGAGTTCGTGTTGAAGGCGCTGATAAATTATCAGGAATTAAGGGGCCGGCGCTGCTAATCTCCAATCACGTGACGGATGTTGATGCGGGCCTGATCTTATCGGCGTTGCCCTTCCGCTGGCGCTTGCGTGTGGCGATTGCGATGTCGGGAGAATTGCTGCGCGAGTGGCGCTCAAACAAAAACCCTCGCTATGCACTCGGCGCTGCGCTGTTCAACGTCTTCTCACTGCCGAGACAAAGTGGATTTCGCAAGAGCTTTGCTTACGCCGGTGAGGCGATCGATCGAGGCTTTAGTGTAATGATTTTTCCGGAAGGTCACGAAACGAAAGACGGACTGATGCAACCTTTCCGAAGCGGCATCGGATTGCTGGCCTCGCAACTGAACGTGCCAATCATTCCGATCAAGTTGGATGGTCTCTTCGAACTGAAAAAGCGGCGCCAATATTTCGTCCGCCCCGGAACCGTCTCCGTAACATTTGGTGAACCGGTCCAGTTCCAGCCCGGACAAACAGCGGACGAGATCACTCGCGACCTGGAATCGCGTGTGAGAAACCTATGACGACACCGACTCCGGCGCCGGTGAACTCGGCGGCGGTTCGCCAACCGGCGGGTTTTGTTTTCCTGAACGCCGCGAACGGAAGAACGACGTGCGGTCCAGCACCTTCTCCTGGAACTCCTCGAGATACAGGTAAATCACCGGCGTGATGTAAAGCGTGATGAACTGCGAAACGATCAGTCCCCCCACGACCACCAAACCCAGCGGCTGCCGCGACGAACCGTCAGCGCCGTAACCCAACGCGATCGGCACTGCGCCAAATACCGCCGCCAGCGTCGTCATCAGAATCGGACGAAAGCGGTCCATGCTCGCGTCGTGAATGGCCTGCACTGCCGACTCGCCGTGCTCCACCCGCTGCCGCGCGAAGTCGACGATCATGATGCCGTTCTTCTTCACAATGCCCATCAACATGAACATGCCGACGAACGCGTAAAGCGACGCTTCCATCCCGAACACCACCAGCGTCAACAGTCCACCGACCAGGGCGGTCGGCAGCGTCGACAGCACCGTCAACGGATGAACGTAACTCTCGTAAAGTATCGCGAGGATCACGTACATCACGAACACCGCGAGTCCCATCAGGATCGTGAGGCTTGTAACCGTGCGGCTAAACGTTTGCGCCTCGCCCTGCAACTCGCCGCGCACTCCCGGCGGCACGATCTCGGCCGCTACGGACTGAATGTGGTTCGTCGCATCGCCCAGCGCGACGCCCGGTTTCAGGTTGAAGAAGAGCGTCATGCTCGTGAACTGGTTCAAGTGGTTGACCACTTGTGGACCAAGCGTCGTGTTCCACGTAACGAGTTCGTTCAGCGGCACGAGATTCCGGCCATCGTCTGACTTGATGTACAGCAGCGACAGATCTTCCGGTTTCTGGCGCACCGAATCGTCCATCTCGAGAATTACCTGGTACTGATCTTCAGGCTTCTTGATCAGATACAGGTAGTTCTGCGAGTAGGCGTTGCGCAGCAGCGTCAGAATGCGAGCTTCGGAGACGCCGTACGTCTTCGCCTGATCGCGGCGAATGTCGATGTTTACGTTCGGCGTGTTGTTGTAGAAGTCTGACGAGACTGAGAGGAAGCCGTCGTACGTCATCAGCTTCGCCATCAGTTTCTGGCCCACATCGTAGACCTGCGCCGGATCTGCGCCGGACACGGAAAACGCATACTGGCCCTGGTTCTGGTTCGTCACACCGGTGCTGATTTCGAGCACCGGGAACGGACGCAGAAACGACATGACGCCGGGAATCGTGTTGAGCTTGCCCATCATCTCGCCCGTCACATCAGCGATGGGCCTTCGGCCCTCGGGCGGACCGATGAACGTAAACATGATGCCCTGGTTCGACGCGAGAAACCCGGTCGCGCCCGTCATCGTGAAGTCAGTGACGACGTTCGGATCCTGATGCAGTATCTCGTCAACGCGATCCTGGTACCCGCGCATTTGCTGGGGCGACGATCCTTCGCGCGCGATGAACGCGCCGAAGATCACGCCGCTGTCCCCCGGCGGCAGAAACGTCTTCGGCACGATCATAAACAGCCAGATCGTTCCGGCCAGACAGATGGCCCAAATCACCGGCGAGATCCAACGCTCGCGCAGTAACCACCACCACAGCGATTTTCCGTACCACGCCAGCACACGTTGCTCGATGCTGCCGATGATGCGCTCGACCCAGTTTTGCTTCGCACCGTGGCCGCGGTCTTTCAGCAGTCGCGCGCACATCAACGGCGTCAGCGTCAGTGAAACTAAACCGGAAGCGAGAATCGCAATAACGATCGTAACCGCGAACTCGCGGAAGATTCGTCCGACGAGTCCGGTCATGAACACCAGCGGTATGAACACAGCCGCAAGTGAGATCGTCATCGACATAATCGTGAAACTGATCTCCTTCGCGCTGTTGATCGACGCCTCAAACGGCGCCTCGCCGCGTTCGATTCGGCGCACCGTGTTTTCGAGAAAGACGATCGCGTCGTCGACGAGAAACCCGATCGCCAGCGTTAGCGCCATCAACGACAGGTTGTCGAGACTGTAGCCGAGCATACGCATCGCGATGAATGTGATGAGCAGCGACAACGGCAACGCTACGACAGGGATCAGCGTGTCAGTCACGCGACCGAGAAACGCGAAGATCACGATCACGACCAGCACGAAAGCGATGATCAGCGTCATCTGCACGTCGGCGACGGAGTGGACGATGCTTTGCGAACGATCGTAGATCGGCGTGATGAAGATCGAACCCGGAAGTTCGTTGCTCACCTGCGGCAGCACGGCGTAAATCGATTTAGCCACTTCGACCGCGTTCGCACCAGCGCGGCGATTCACTGCGACGATCACAGTCGCCGACGGAATTGTCCGGCCGCGGACCCAGAAGCGCATATTCACGCGCTCGTCCTGCACCGATTCCCTCACCGTGGCAACGTCGCGCAGGTAAACCGGTGAACCGCTGGTGCCGCCGACGATCAGGTTGCCGTACTGTTCGGCGTTCTCGAGCTGACCTTGCGGCCGCAACACTGACGTGCCCGATGCGCTGTCCAACTGACCCGCTCCGGTGTAACTCGTGCCGTTTCGAATCGCGTTACCGAGATCGTCGATCGAAATGCCGCGCGCCCACATCGCCGCCGGGTTTGCCTTGATGCGAATCGCCGACTTCGTCCCGTACACGTTCACCTGCGACACGCCCGGGAGGATGCTCAATCGCTGGCCCACGTTTGTGCTGGCGTAGTCGTAAAGCTGGCCCGGCGTGACCGAGTCGCTGACCATCGCCAGGTACATGATCGGTTGATCGTTCGGGTTCGACTTCGAGTATGTAGGCGGCGAAGGAAGATCAGCGGGCAAACTTCCCGTAGCCTGCGAGATCGCGGTCTGGACGTCCGTAGCGGCGGCGTCGATGTTCTTGTCGAGCGAGAACTGAAGTGTGAAAGTCGCGACGCCCTGCGTGCTTTGCGACGTGACCACTTCGAGGCCGTTGATCTGCATGAACTGGCGCTCGAGCGGGGTGGCGATGTTGTTGGCGATCGTGTCGGGGCTCGCGCCGGGATAGCCAACGGAGACCTGGATAACCGGATAGTCGACGGCCGGAAGATCGTTGACCGGCAGTTGTAAATAACTCAGCACGCCAAACAGGATCACAGACAGCGTTAACACTGCCGTCATCACTGGCCGGCGAATGAATGGCTCAGAGAGATTCATGACTTCGATCCGTTTGTCGCGGCGGCCGGAGTGGTTGCTTCACGTGGTTGTTCGACGAGCACTTTGCCGCCGGGTGTGACGCCGAGTTGTCCGTTCGTCACGATCTGTTCGCCCGCGTTGACGCCTTTTTGGACGACGATCAGATCGCCCTGTCGTTGACCCAGCTCGACGGTGCGCTGTTCGGCAGTCGAGTCAGGCTTGACGACGTAAACGTACGAACCGTTCGCCGACGTCTGCGGCGCGGATACAGGGACGAGAACGGCGCCCGTGGTCGTGCTCAACACGAGTCGGACGTTTACAAAGCGGCCCGGCCAGAAGCGATGATCGGGATTGGGGAGTGTGGCACGCAGTGTGACCTGGCCCGTTTCGTTTTGAACTGCGTTGTCGACGAACGTCAGTTGGCCCGTGACGGGATCGTTTGCCATGTCCGGCAGGCGAACTTCTGTTCGCAGACTTCCCTGCTGCATCTCGCGCTGGACGGCGGAGAGATGGCTCTGGGAGATCGTGAAGTCGGCGTAGATCGGATTGATTCGTTCGATCACGAGCAGCGAGTTGTTTTCGTTGTTGCCTGGTCCACCGGGATTGACGACGTTGCCGATGTCGACGAGACGTTGACCGGCGCGGCCGTCGATTGGCGAATTGATGAAGCAGTAACTGAGTTCGACTTTCGCTGTGTCGATCGCCGCATTGTCGACTCTGATCGTTTCATCAGCGCTGCGCACGGCGGCGCGCGCGGCTTCCGTGTTGGCGCGCAGGGTGTCGTAATCGGCGCGGAGTCGTTCATACTCCTCTTTTGCGACGACACCTTGTTCGACGAGTGTGCGATATCGTTCAACCTGCGCGAGGCCCCACTTTTCGCGTGCGACTTCTCGCGCGAGGTTTGCTTCGGCTTG
The DNA here is from genome assembly GCA_025923035.1 of Pyrinomonadaceae bacterium. Lineage (GTDB taxonomy): Bacteria > Acidobacteriota > Blastocatellia > Pyrinomonadales > Pyrinomonadaceae > PSRF01. Next base: position 13,634 of record JAICGQ010000007.1, read on the forward strand.
TTTCTTCAGCGCTGCGTCGCGCGCGAGGTTCGCCTGCGCCTGTTTGAGGTTCGCTTCGAACGGACGCGGATCGATCGTGAAGAGACGTTGACCCTTGGTAACGTTGGCGCCGTCGGTGAAATGGATCTGGGTAATGCGGCCCGAGACCTGTGGCTGTATCGAAACGGTTTCGCGGGCCACGATCTTGCCGAGCGAGTCGAGATAGTTCGATACGTCCTGGGAGACGGCGGCGGTGACTGTCACTGGCGCTGGTGGCCGTTCAAAATTCTGTTGTGCCTGGTGCGCGCAGCCTGATGCGGCAGCTGCGAGTGCTGCGATCAGCAGCAGACTATTCACACGATAAGACAAGCTGTGCTCGCGGTTCATGATTCCTGTTAACCCTGGTTAGTTCTGGGGCGCACGCGCCTAATCTAAATTGTCGAGTTTGATTGGCTTACGACTGCCGATGCGATTTTGTTGCGCTCAAGAGCAGCGGCTATTGTGCCATCTCAAAGCCTCGGACGCGAGTGCCCCTTTTTCGGAAGCGAGATAATACGACGAGATGGATCAGGCAATGTTAAATGGAGGTAAAAATTTGTTAAGAGTTGTGAAGCGGGGGCTTGGTTCGTAACGTAACGGAAAGGAAAACTCAACTCGAACCTGCGGCCCGCAGTTCGGCTCGTAACTCGGCAAGACGTTTCTCCCTCCATTCTCCAATAGTTCTCAGTCTGCGAAGGAATTCTTCTTTCGAGATCTGCTGCCTCTTCGGGCGCTCTGGGCTGCTGAACAATGGCTTTGGCTTTGGCTTACGCTTCTTCTTTTTCGTTTTCTCTTCCACAGATCCTCCTCCCACTGGGGAGTATTATTGCGACGGTTAACTAAAATGTAAATAGCCGAAAACGACTCGAAAACGACTATTTATGGTCGAAAGTGGCTATTTTTCGCTCCCGAGGTCGTGGATGGCCGCGGAGAAGGAGGAGGAGCGGCGGCGGGAGATGGGAATGCGGGCGCCGCTGTTGAGGATTGCGATCATCGCGCCGGCGCGCGTGCGTACGAGTTCCTTCACCGCAGTCAGACGCACCAGCGCGCGTCGATGAGCGCGAGCGAAGCCGTTTTTGGTGACGCGCTCTTCGAGAGTTTGCAGCGACTCGCGCAGGAAATAGTTGCGTGGTCCGATCCAGAGTTGGGCGTAGTTTCCCGCGGCTTCGATCCAGTCGATCTCACTCAGATGTAATACTGCGGCGCCGCGAGTAGTTGTGACTACGATACGTTCATCGCGCGTTGAACGCGGTGAAGAAGACAATCGTTTTGCCAGACGCTTGATCGTCGCTGCGAAACGCTCTTCACTCACGGGCTTCACGAGATAGTCAAGCGCTTCCGCCTCAAACGCCTTGATCGCAAACTGATCGAAGGCGGTCAGAAACACCACCGCCGGCATTCGCTCCACACTGCGCCTGCGAATCACTTCAAAGCCATCGATTCCCGGCATCTGAATGTCGAGAAAAACAACATCCGGCGCTGACACGTCGAGCGCGGCGAGCACTTCCGCGCCGTTGCGGCACTCTCCGGCAACCGCAAACTCCGGAAACGGCGCCAGCAATTGACGCACGCCACGGCGCGCCGCCGGTTCATCGTCCGCGATCAAGACATTCCATTTAACTGTCATTCATTTCCTGAAACGGCACGCGCAGTTTCGCAATTGTGCCGCGCTCATCGCCACGAACAATCTCGAGCGAAGCCCTGTCGTCATACAACGCACGCAATCGCTCGCGCGTGTTGTCGATGCCGTGACCCGGCGGTATCGCAGCAGCCGAATCGATCCCGGCGCCATCATCCGTCACAGTAATTTCGAGCACGTCTCCATCCCGCCGGGCTGCAACAATCAACTCGCCCGCATCAGGCTCGCGCGCAATTCCATGCCGGATCGCATTCTCTACCAAATGCTGCAACGCAAAACTCGGAATGACCGCCGCTAACAACGAATCAGGAACTCGAAACTCCGGTCGCAGTCGATCCGAAAACCGCGCCTGCTCGATCGCAACATACTGCCGCACCAGCTCCAACTCCTCACCCAGCGAAACCTGATTCGCGCGATGTCGACTCAGCGTCCGCCGCAACATCTCGCTCAAATGCTCCACGATCCGGACGGCGCCCTGTCGATCGTCATCGCGCACCAGCACCGCAATCGTATTCAACGTATTGAAAAGAAAGTGCGGATTAACCTGCGCTTGCAACGCGGCGAAGCGCGCCCCGGCAAGTTGCTCCGACAACCGCGCCAACTGCACCTCGCGCTCGCGCATTTCAATGAAGTAGCGAATCGCATGTTCGATCCCGACAACGCACAGGTAAACAGCAACGCCAAACGGCAACGTGATGAAGATCCAACTCAACCACTCGACGCCAAACTGGCGCCAGAATTGATCTCCACCAACCATCTGAGGCGCGAAGATCAAGGCGAGGACCAATCGCAGGATCTGCCCGCAACTGGCCCAGGCGACACAAAACAGAATCGAAAAGAGCAGGTGGATCAGCGCGCGTCGCACGAGGTGCGGCCGCGTCAACGGCCAGCGCTTCGAAACTGCAAACACTCCGGGCGTCAACAGCGCGTAGAGAAACCAGTCGCCGCCTTCGAAGAGCACGTCGCGAATCGTCGCCGGTTCCCAACCCTGAAGGTGCGCCTGAACGATGCGATTGATCGCCGCAAACACCGCCGGAAGGATCCAGGCGGCCGACACGATCATCCAGGGTCGCAAGCGTGGCGAGAATCGCACCGCGCCACAGTATCGCCCGCGCCTCATCACGCGCAACATCCATAAACACGCGCTGACCGTTCGCGTCCAAACATCGACCGCTTGCGTATTCTTTGTTGGCGCACGACACCCGCGAGAGTAGGATTCGCGCCATGGAAAAGCCCAACATCGATTGCGAGCAGCACCACACCGGACTGTTCGTCAGCGATCTCGACGCCGCCATCGACTTCTACACCAACAAGCTCGGCTTCTGGCTCGTATGCAAGTTGGGCGAGCCGGCTCGGATGGCGTTAGTCAACCTGGGCCGCGTACAGATATTTCTCGAATGCGGCGAGCCGTCGCCAAAAGGCTGTTATCTCTACTTCGTCATCAACGACGCAAACGCATTCCACGACTTTCATCAAAGCAACGGCATCGAGATCGTTCAACCGATCGCCGATCGCGATTACGGTTTGCGCGACTACGCCGTTCGCGACCTGCATGGATACGTGATGTCGTTTGGACACCGCTTGCCCGACAACTGCGAGGAGGAAGACCACACATGAAACTGATTCTCATATCGATCGCGTCGTTCGCCCTGGGCGCTGCAATCTTCGCCAATACAACTCAACAGAATCGCACCGCCGACGCAGAAGCGATTCGCACACACATCGGCAGCATCTTTCAGGCATTCATCGACGGCGACGAACAGAAGATCTACGACACCCACTCCGAAGACTGGCGCGGACTGCTCGGCGGATATCCAACGCCGATCAAAGGCATCGATGAGTACATGAAGGCCAACGGTATCGATTGGCCCAAGCCCGCCAACGCACCGAAATCGCACCCGTACTATCCGCCCGGCACCGGATACAAAATGAACGACTTCGACGTGTATTTCTACAATCCGGAACTCGCCGTCGCGAACTTCATCGGCGAGTTCGTCAATAAAGATGGCCACACGCTGCGCCGTTTTCGCATCATGGACATCTACGCGAAACGAAAAGGAAACTGGATTCAGGTGGCGTCGCACACCGCTGTCGATCCGGCGTGGCAGGACGAACAGACGACAACGCCACGAAACATCACACCTGACGTCCGCCAGCGTATCCTCGAGAAGCGCGACGCGGTTTGGAAAGCGTGGTTCACGAACGATCGACCAACGTTGGAGAAGTTGATTCCCGAGGAAGCGATTGCGATCAATTCGGGATCGAAGGAGTGGTCCAACCGGGCCGCCATCCTCTCGAGCGCAAAAGCATTCGCCGATAGCGGTGGCAAACTCGTCAAGCTCGAATTTCCAAAAACGGAAATTCAGGCGTACGGCAATACGGTGTTGATCTATACGAGTTACGTTTACGAGATCGAGAAGGACGGCCAACGCACGTCGACGAGCGGCCGCGGCACGGAGATGTTCGTGCGTCGAGGCGACGAACTGGTGAACGTCGGCTGGCACCTCGATGACGAGAAGTAGATTATTTAAGTGTCAATTCGATCGGCGAACGCAATCGTTCACTAAATTCGTCGACGTATTTCTTCCACGCTTCAAATGAGGTGATGCGTCCGGCGCGGTCCCACGCGAAGCCGGCCCAGTAGGAAACAGAAGGCGTTGTTCTGGGTTTCAACACGATTAGATTATTGCGCGGGTCCTCGGCCAGTTTTTCTACGTCGTCGGAATTTAAGACGACGGCCAGCCCCTGCATGCCGAGGTTCTTTTCCATCGGCTGCCAGATCGTCACCCAACCACGCTCACCGCTGACGTCTCGCTGTTCGTCTTTCACTTTCTTCAGTCCGATGGCCACAGCCAGCGGTGCGTCGGCGCGGTATGTAGTCTGAAAGTGATTCAACTGACTGCCCGCATCGAGCGACACGCGCAACACTTGCGACACCTTCACGCCATTCGCGTCAAACGGATCGTAAACCAGCTCGAACATCACGCGTATCGGTCCATTCGTCAACACTCGTGAATCGACAAAGTTCGTCGGAATGTAGAGCTGGTTATTCGCCCAGATGCCACTCGCGCCACAACCGCGAGTCGGTCCGGCGGAATACGCGTCGACGCCGTCGCCGGAATCACTGTGATAGTTGTCGACCATGTACCAGTCGTTAATCACCAGCTTCGACGTTCGCTTGGACCAGATATCGATCGCGCTGCTGGTGAGTGGCTCGCCTTTCCACGTGACCAGCGCTTTGCCGTACGTCCGGTGCGCGATGCGATCGTTCTCCCACGCGAAGTCGTCAAAGCGTTCGCGCACGAACCGGCCATACGCGCGGAAGTCGTCTTTCTTGTATTCACGTTTGCTGCCGGCGGTGACGGTGAACGTCTTTGTCTCGCCCGGCGCGAAGTCGGCCTGAAAGATCAGCGTGTCAGGTTTGTGATAGTCGTCGTAATCGGTGTCTACGGATTGGCTGAGCACTTCGTTGCCTGAACTGTCGCGGACGTGCAGCTTGTTCAGGTCTTTTTCAGCGAGCGAAGCAAGATCTTTTGCCGTTAATTCAATCGTCTCACCCGCTCGCGCGATCTTCAGCCGGTTCACGGCCGTTACGGTCAATGGCGCGCTCGCGCGCTGACTCTGCGACGACGCGCGCGAGCGCGGCGGACCAAAATCCGGCAACGCAAAAAGGCCCACCAGCGCAAACGTCAACAAAAGAAATCTCATTCAGCCGCTCCTTGTGGGAATCAACAGTGCGTGGAGCCAACAGTATATTGGACTTGTGCATCCTATTGGACAATTTTTGCGGAGTGGACCGAACGACGCTCGTCACTCCAAGTCGTTTGGTCCCCGAATCCGCAGATTTTGGAACTTTTTACTACCTCGTGGCGTCGAAGAGACGCGAAGTAAAGAACGATTCATCTCGTGCGACTTAGGAACAAGCCGTGTCCCGAATACTGCTCGCGATCCTGATCGGTCTCTGCTGCTGTGGCCCAGCAATTAATTCCGCCGCGCAGACGCGGAAGATCGATTCCGCAGAAGTGCTGAAACAACTGATGGCCCTGCCCGCGCCTACACCGCGCGGAGACACACCGCTGGGTCCGGAAGTCGTTGATACTCGGCCACCCGACTTCTATCGTCAAGATAATCCGCCGCCCGACAACGCGCCTGTCGAGGACATCGTTGCCTACTGGACACGATGGACCAGTAGTACTCGTGACCCATCGCCCGCCCACCAGGAACGACTGCTCGAAGCCTGTATCGCCGACCCCCAACTGCTCCCCTCGTTTCTGCACGCTCTCCCCGATGCTGATTCCACCCCTGCGAAAGTCAAAAACATTTTCGATAAAGCGCAGTCAGATAAAAACCTCGATCAGGGCTGGCACGAAAAAGTCAGAAGGTGGCTGCTCTTAAACTCGACGTATTTTCTCGACGAGTTGATCGCGCTGGCGCACAAGGTCAAAGACAGCAAGCGCGATGGTGACGTCGACAAGGAAGAGGAAATTTATGCACTGGCGAACGTAAGTTGGACCAACGCCGAACCGCTATTGCGCGGGCTTTTGGCGTCAGGCCAACCGCGCTCGCATGCACTTGCCCTTACCCTCTTTTACGAACACGCAATCGATGAGAAGGACGCAGGCAACGAGGAACGTTACCGCCGCGAGCTACAAGCGGTTGCAGCCGACCGCAATCAGACGGCGTACGCCCGCAACGTGGCCATCGAGAGTCTCTCCTTAGCTGAGTGGTCCGGCCGTGACGATTGGTATCTCAGTCTTTTCCAGGACGAAACATTACTGGATCTCAGCGAAGGCAACTACAGCATGGCGCCGCTGACCACTCTGTTCAGCAAGGAACCGAAGAAGTGGGTTCCGATCCTGGCGCGGCTGGTTGAAAGCAAGGACATGACTGTGCGAAGCGCGGCCGTTTCCTGCCTGGTGACACACATTGAGGACGAAGAAATTCGCAAACAAGCGCTGATGCCTCTGTTGCCATGGCTGACCAATCCTGCATGGGCCAACAGCTCCGGTAATGAGAGATTCCGCTTAATCCAATTGTTGGAAACCAACAAGATTCCCGAGAGTGTACCCGGTTTGATCTGGGTAGTGGATAACGACAGCGAGGACCCTGCTTACTCACGCGGTTTCGCCGCAGAGGCGCTGGCTAAATACGAAGATCCGCGTGCAGTTCCCGCGCTTAAGAAGGCGCTCGCTAAGGAAAAAGACGAGGGTTGGCGATACCGAATAATCAAAGGCCTGCTGGGTTCCGGCGGACTGTCTGAGAAAGAACAACTCGAGGCGCTCGAAGAGTACGCAGCAAAGCTGGCATCGCCCGAAACTCGAATGGAGGTGTCGCGGCACCATACGCCGAACGATGAACCGTTGAGTGTCACACTCGCGATCGGAAAATACCTGGGCCAACGCCGGGAGACGCCGTCGGAGTCGATGATCAGTATGGTGTTGGCCCGCGCGGAGGAACTCAAGTCACAAAATCCTCCGCTGGCTGAAGCACTTCTCGAAATCGCTCACCAGTGGCAGGGCCATCAGGTTGAGCTCGACATAATCCGGCGCATCAGCAACGGTTCGGCGGATTCCAGCACCATCGTCGAGGCGATGCAACGCAAAGACAAGATGCAGGAAGGTCTGCGCACGGAGTTGCAGGCGCTCGCCGCAGTTGCGGGTGCGGCGCAGGGCGTCGGCGCTGTGTTGCTCAACGATCCGGCGCTGGCCCAGGGCATTCTGAACGCCGAAGATCGGACCGCGCAGATTGCGCTGCTGGCGTGTGCGCGACTCGCACAGATGGCGTTGCCCGTCGAAATGATCGGTCCATTCCTACGCGAGAAAGATCCACTGCTGGCGCAGGCTGCTGAAATTTACTTGCTCGCCGAGGACAGTCGTGAGGCGCGAGACATCCTGTGGCAACGTCATCCAAACGAGGCATACATCACCGGTTGGCGTGAGAGGATGCTCATGGTCGTCAGCTATGAGTCTCTCGTCAAAATGGAAGAAGAATTGCGCGCTGAACTGCTAAAGGAAAACGGTCCGACCGAGATTGTTGCCTACGTGTCGGGTTACCAGAACCAGCGGGCCGTCCTTCGCATCTATGGCGACAAAGCCGTCTTTACGGAGTACGAAGACGCGGCACGATTTCGCGAACGGACGGTGCCACAAATAGAGGTTGGCGCTCTGAAAGATTTTCTTACGCTGCGAAACTTTCTGGAACGTGGTCCAATCGTGATGTCATGCCATCATGGATGCCCGGCGACCGAGTTGCTGCTGCTCACGAAAGAGAAAGGCCGCCGAGTTTTTAACCTGGGCGGATACACCGAAGAGTGGCAGCAACTGCACGCACAGTTCGCCCAAATAGCCTCCGGCGACGGCGCGAAAGTTCATTACAAACTCGAAGACGAAATCAAAGGCCTCGAAGTGTTGTATGCCGGTGAGTTGACGATCAACGACGTGGCGCAACAAGGTAGCGAACTGCGCGTCGCCGTTGAGCGGGAGCCAACTAAGGAAGAAGACGAAGAACGCGAAGCCTCGTATTCAGTTGACGACGAAGATGACGAGGACCTGGCAACGCGAGTCATGCGCCGCAGAATTGAACTCTCGAAGGCACGTTTCTCATGGCGCGTTTTTGCTAATAACCAACTTGGCGGCGTAACCTCCGCGCCCGCTTTCTATTCAACCATCGACGAGCTCAAATTCATCACGGGCGATGAGAACGATGCGGATTGGGAAATGAATTACGGCCGGACCACAAGAGTGGTGGGGACCGACTCGATCATCATCGCTCGAAATGACGACGGCTTGTGGAGACAGTTCGCCGGCAGCAAAGCAGTTCGAATCGGACGCGAAGACGGCTCTTACTCGGATCCGATCGTTACGCGTGACGGCAAATGGCTGGTTGTTTCGACGACAAACCCCGATGGCGAAGAACCGGAGCACATTGTTCGCCTGAATCTGGAAAGCGGACGAGAGTTCCGCGTCACCTTGCCGCCCGCTGATAACCTGACACCGGTTGCTGCTTTGCCGTCTGGTAAGGTCCTCCTGAAACGCTCCAAGTTCGACTTCAATGTTCCCGGTTTGAAGCCTAAGGGACCAGATAAGCCGGAGTATTTTCTTGTCGATGCCGCAACCGGCGCGACACGTCCCGTCACCGGAGACTTCACACCTCTGCTTCAGATCGGCGATCGCTTCCTGCAGTCCACTGAGAGACCGGATGAATACTGGGCCGCACTGTCAGATCCGGAAAAGAACCATACACTGATCGGTCGTTACAGTCTCAAGGATTTTTCCTTCAAGCCGGTGATGACTGTGCCGCAGCTAATATTCGACAGCAACGCGATCTGGGTCGATGCAAGTCAGAAGAAAGTTTACGTGGTCTATAAACGTCAGTTACTCCGTCTGCCATTACAAAGCACGGAGAATTCAACGCCTCCCTCCGGTGTGACTAAAAAATAACTAAGTTATCGTTCGTACGACACACACCATTGGAAATCTCCGCTTAAAACAGAGGCGGGGGGAACAAAGGTATGCGTTGGCGAGGTGAACGTCAGAGTTCGAACATTGAAGACCGGCGCGGCATGGGCGTGGGCAAGGTGGCTGTTGGTGGCGGGCTCGGTACGGTGCTGTTATTGATCATTGCGTTGATCTTCGGCGCCGATCCACGACAACTACTCGAACAATTACCGACCGAACCGTCGTCTCAAGTACAAAGCTCGCGACCACTCGATCCTGAAGAGGAAAAGCTGAAGGAGTTTGTGTCGGTAGTGCTTGGTAAGTCGGAAGACGTTTGGCACAACGTGTTTCAGCAGAATGGGCGTCAGTATCGCGAACCAACGTTAGTGCTGTTTACGGACCGAGTCGAGTCTGCGTGCGGGCGGGCCGGTGCGGCGGTTGGTCCATTTTACTGTCCGGGCGACGAGAAGGTCTATATCGATCTCTCTTTTTATGAAGAGCTGCGCCGGCGGTTCAATGCGCCGGGAGATTTTGCGCAGGCTTATGTGATTGCACACGAGGTAGGCCATCACGTTCAGCATCTGCTGGGCATTTCGGATCGCGTCGATGCGATGCGTGGCCGCGTGAGCGAGGTCGAAGCTAATCAGCTATCCGTGCGACTCGAGCTGCAGGCGGATTTCTTTGCCGGCGTGTTTGCGCGTTATGTGAAAGACCAGGGCTTGCTCGATGCTGGTGACATCGAGGAAGCGTTAGCGGCGGCGAGTGCGATCGGCGACGACAACATCCAGCGGCAACAGACCGGTTACGTCGTTCCCGATTCCTTCACGCACGGTTCGTCAGAACAACGCCTGCGCTGGTTCAAACGTGGTTACGATACTGGTGACATCCGCCAGGGTGATACTTTCAGCGCGCGCGATCTGTGATGGTCCTCTGAAACAACAACGAAACAAATCTCCCTCCGGGACAGTATAGTCCCGCATGACTTCCACCCAGACGGGCGAGCAGGCACCCCGGAAGCTGCTCAGAGTGTGGCCGGGCGTCGTTGCCGTAGTGCTGCAATGGGTTTTCCGGTTCGGCGTCAAAGAACTCTTTCCCGGAATACAAGGATTTGGTTACGCGGTGATCGGATCGCTCGCGTTCTTCCTTGTCATCGTCGCGTGGTGGGCGTTTTTCAGTCGCGCACGCTGGCGCGAACGCCTGGGCGGATTGGGATTGATCGCAGTCGCCATCTTCGCAACGTGGTTTCTGAGACACGAGTCGATGTGGCTGCAGTGGTTGTTGGCGTATGCGGTGCCGGTATTGAGTCTCGCTTTCGTCACCTGGGCCGTCGTGACGCGCCGCATGCCGGACAGAGTTCGCCATGCGACGATGGCCGCCGCGATTCTGATTGCGTGCGGTGCGTGGTTGCTACTCAGACAAGACGGCATTAACGGCGATCACAATGCGACGTTCGGCTGGCGCTGGTCACCAAGTGCTGAAGAACGACTCCTGGCGCAGCAAGCAACTGAACCGACCACGCCCGCCACATCCGCGCCCGTTCCAGCCGCAACAACAGCGAACACACAACCAACACCAGCGCCATCCACCTCAGTCGATCCGGCAAAGACAGCGGCACCATCGGCCGCAGCCGCCGAGTCACGCGTGGATTGGCCAGGCTTTCGTGGACCACAACGTGACGGCGTCGTACGCGGCGTGAAGATCAAGACTGACTGGGCAGCATCACCCCCGGTGCAGTTGTGGAAGCATCCTGTTGGACCAGGCTGGTCGTCGTTCGCCGTCAATGGCGATCTCGTGTACACGCAGGAACAACGAGGCGAGAACGAAGTGGTCGCTTGTTACAAAGCATCGACCGGACAACCGGTTTGGACGCACAGCGACAAAGCGCGCTTCTTCGAATCGAACGCCGGCGCCGGTCCACGCAGTACTCCGACGCTCAGCAACGGACGCGTTTACTCTTTCGGCGCCACTGGAATCTTGAACGTGCTCGATGCGCGCAACGGCGCTGTCGTATGGACGCGCAACGTCGCCACAGAAGTAAATAAAAAGGTCCCGTTCTGGGGCTTCTCGAGTTCGCCAGTGGTTATCGGCGACATCGTGATCGTCGCTGCCGCAGGACAACTCGTCGCTTACGAAACTGCGACCGGTAAACAACGGTGGGTTGGACCAGCGGGCGGCGGTAGCTACAGTTCGCCGCATCTCGTGACGATCAACGGCGTCGCGCAAGTGCTGCTCACGAGCGACGGACGCCTGACGAGCGTTTCGATCGCCGACGGCAAACAGTTGTGGCAACACGAGTGGGCCGCCAACAGCATCGTGCAGCCGGCGGTAATCGCCAGCGACAATGTTCTCATCACCAGTCAGGAAGCCGGCATCCGTCGCCTCGCACTAACGAACAATTCCGGCGCATGGAGCGTCGCGGAGCAATGGACGTCAAACGGTCTGAAGCCTTACTTCAACGACTTCGTCGTGCACAAGGGCCATGCATTTGGTTTCGACGGACGCATTCTGTCGTGCGTCGATCTGAGCAACGGCGAGCGCAAGTGGAAAGGCGGACGTTACGGCAATGGGCAGCTCGTCTTATTGCCGGATCAGGATCTGCTGCTGGTGTTGTCAGAGGAAGGCGAACTCGCGCTTGTCCAGGCGCGCAGCGATCAGTTCGCAGAGCTGGCGAAGGCGCCGGCGATCCAGGGAAAAACGTGGAACCATCCGGTGCTCGTCGGCGACCTGCTGCTCGTGCGCAACGCTGAAGAAATGGCTGCGTTCAGACTGCCGTGAGATCAGGTACAAACACCGTTAGACGATGGGCCATTCGACACATTAAAGTTAATTGACAACCTCGCCGAACGAGGTGTATATCCTTCCGCGCTATCTCACATTCCACGAAGTCCCGCTCGCTTCCCAGGAAAGGGCGAGTCGGCCAGTCAAGGAGGTCAGATTCCGTGAAAAGAAGATTTGGTTACCGCACCGTAGTCTGGGCGGCGTTTGCGGCTGTGGCTCTAATGAGTCTCGCGGCCGGCGCCGGCGCAGTTCAAGGCGATAAGAAATTCCGCATGTACGACGACTGTGAACCCACCAGTTTCAATGCTGTGTTGGGCGACGGCGCGTGCATCGGCAACGGCCACACAACTTTTGCTGAATTCATCGAGGAACTCGAAGAAACGCAAGACGTGCATAAATGGCGCAACGTACCGCTCAATTCGCACCTGAACGTTGGCCGACCGACCGAGATCGAGAATCGCGGCGGTGAAGTCCACACGTTTACGAAGGTGGCGGAGTTTGGCGGCGGATTCATTCCCGATCTGAACGGCATTTCCGGAAATCCGGTACCGGCGCCTGAGTGCCTGAACTTTGGAGCAATTGTTTTCATTCCTGCGGGGGCAACAGAAGAAGGTCCGACCGCAGGAAGTCCGGATCTTCCAGTTGGCATCAGCAAGTTCCAGTGCTGCATCCATCCGTGGATGCGCACGACAATTGAAGTCGCCGAACCAGGCGGTGGCGCACCGGCGAGCCCGACGCAGGGTAAGTCATCGGCACACGCTCATCACTGAGCAGCGACACTCTTAATTCACACAACAAGCGGTGAGACGTTCCTGGCGAGCCTGCGCCGGAAACGCTCACCGCTTTTCCTTCGCTCCGACGCTTGCACAAAAAGCCTAAATCCCACCCACGCCAGTGGGTGGATACGTCGATTTCCTACCTACATAGCAATCGATCCCCTGCGAAAGAATGCCACCAACGTCAGTTGATGGGATTTGGAAATTTCGCCCGCGATGGGTAGTTTGGAAAATAACAATCCACTCACTCGCGTGAGTGGTTTTCCCGGAAAGCCTTCAAGATCCAAAAATCGGTGCGACACAAAAACCACAACCGCTCCTATTGACAGCCGATAGGTCGACAACTAAACTGCCGACCTATCGACTGACTAGAGGACGGACAATGACGAAGCAAACGGCCGACCTGTTCAAACAGGGAACGCTCGAACTCCTGATCCTGCGACTGCTCAGCTCAGGAAGCCTAAATGGCTGGGACATCATGCAACGTATCCAACTCGTTTCCGGTGAAGTGCTCAGCGTCACGCCCGGCGCACTCTACCCCGCACTCCACCGCCTCGAAGCACGTGGCCTGATCTCCGCCCTCTGGCGGCAGTCCGACAACAACCGCAAAGCCAAGTTCTACGGCCTGACGGCCCGCGGCCGCAAACAACTCGAAACTCAACGCAAAGAGTGGGAGCGGTTTTCCGGCGCCGTCGATTTGATCATGAGAGATGCGTGAGGTTCTAAGACGGTGGACTTACGAAGCTTCTTACGTCGCTGGCGCGCGTTAACTCACAAGAAAGAACTCGAAGACGAGCTCGACGACGAACTCCGTTTCCATCTCGACCGCGACGTCGAACAAAACATCAAGCTCGGCATGACACCCAAAGACGCACGCAACGCTGCGTTGAGAGCATTCGGCGGCGTCGACCAGTCGAAAGAAGAGTGTCGCGACGCACGCGGCGTCGGTCCGCTCGAGAATACATTGCGCGACATTTCCTACAGCGTGCGCGTCCTGTTGAAGAGTTACGCTTTCACCATCGTCGTCATTCTCACGCTCGCGCTCGGCATCGGCGCAAACACCGCGATCTTTAGTTTTGCGAACGGCATTCTGCTGCGTCCACTGCCCTACCCTCAATCGGATCGACTCGCAGTAGTCGACGAAACGGCCCACAAACGCGGCATGGATTCCATGAGCGTTTCGTATCCCAACTTCCTCGACTGGCGCGAACAGAACACGGTCTTCGAAGACATCGGGTTGCATTTCGGAACGAGCCGGTTCGCGTTGAGCGGCGCCGGCGAACCCGTCGAGATTCGTGGCTCACGTATCACCCAAGGTCTTTTCGAAATCCTGCGGGTGGCGCCGCACCTCGGCCGCACGTTCACAGCCGATGAAGATCGTCCCGATCAGGATGCGGTCGTGATTCTCGGCTACGACTTGTGGCAGAAAAACTTCGGCGGCGATCCCAACATCATCGGACAGAAGATCGTCCTGAGTAATCGTCCGCGGACCGTCGTCGGTGTGATGCCGCGCGGCTTTCGGTATCCGGAAGTCTCGGAACTTTGGGTGCCGTTGGCACTGACGCCACAAATGTTTACCCGCACGGACCACGGACTGAACGGGATCGCGCGTTTGAAAGACGGCGTGACGTTCGCCGCCGCGCAAGCCGACATGGACAACGTAGCGGCGCGAATCGAACAACAGAATCCCGTCACGAACGAAGGTCTCGGCGTGAAGATAACGAGCCTGCACGAGAACCTCGCCGGAGATTATCGTGAAGCGCTGCTGATCCTGCTTGGCGTTGTCGGCTGTGTGTTGCTGGTGGCGTGCGTCAACGTAGCGAACCTGATGCTCGCACGCGCAACGGCGCGGCAAAAAGAGTTTGCGTTGCGTGCGGCGCTGGGCGCGAGTCGCTGGCGGATCGTTCGCCAACTGCTAATCGAGAGTTTGTTGTTGGCGGTGGTCGGCGGCGCGCTTGGTTTCGCTCTGTCGCTGTTGGCGCTGCATCTGCTGTTGAACGCGATTCCGATTCAGCTTCCGTTCTGGATGGACTTCGGCATCGATCTGCGCGTGCTCGGCTTCACTCTCGGCATCACGCTGTTGACCGGATTGATCTTCGGCGCGGTTCCGGCGCTGCAGACCTCGCGCGTCGATCTCAACGACACGTTGAAGGAAGGCGGACGTGGTTCCACCGGTTTTCGCGGCCGATCTCGCAGCCTGCTGGTGGTTACCGAAATCGCTTTGTCGCTGGTATTGCTGGTTTGCGCCGGGTTGATGATTCAAAGTTTCCTGCGTTTGCGAAGCGTCAACATCGGACTCGACACGAACAACGTCTTAACCGCGACCGTGCTCCTGCCGCGCGCTAAATATTCCACCCCGGAACAACGATCCGGGTTCTTCAAACAATTCGTCGAGCGTGTCCGCAACATTCCTGGTGTGCAGGCGGCGAGTGCAACCGGCACATTGCCGTTGAGTGGCAGTAACTGGGGTCGCAGTTTGACAATCGAGGGTTATCCCGTTCTGTCAGTCGGCCAGGCGCCGATGATCCAGCACACCGTCGTCACTCCCGGTTACTTTCGCACGATGGGCATTGCGCTGCTCGCCGGACGCGACTTCAACGACGCAGACATAACGGACGGTCCGAAAGTTACGATCGTTGACGAACGACTCGCCCGCCATTACTGGCCAAACGAAAGCGCCGTCGGGAAGCGCATCCGTTTTGGGCCACCGGAAGACAATGAACCGTGGCATACGATCGTCGGCGTCGTCAGATCCGTGCGACATCAACGAATGCAGGAAGACACGCGGGAAAGCGTTTACCTGCCTCACATGCAAATCCCGATAAACGGTTTGACCGTCGTCGCGCGAACGACCTCAGATCCGCTTGACGTCACGCCCGCGATCCGAAACGAAGTCAAGCAACTCGATCGCGATCAACCCATCAGCGAGATCGCGACGATGGAAGACGTCGTCGCCGAATCGATCTGGCAGCCGCGTCTCTATGCGACGTTGTTCGCGGTGTTTGCCGGTGGTGCACTGATTCTCGCGTTAATCGGTATCTATGGCGTGATGGCGTTTCTCGTACAGACGCGTACGCATGAGATCGGTGTGCGCATGGCGCTGGGCGCCACGGCGCGTGACGTTTTCAAGCTGATCGTCGGTCGCGGAATGAAACTGACCGTTGTCGGCGTCGTTATCGGTATTGGCGGCGCAATAGCGCTGACACGATTGATGCACAGTCTCTTGTTCAATACGAGCGCCACCGACCCGTTCATCTTCATCGCCATTTCCGTATTGCTTTCCGTAGCGGCTTTCCTTGCCTGTTACATCCCTGCCCGGCGTGCAGCCCGCGTCGACCCCCTGATCGCTCTCCGATACGAATAATCCGGATCCTTCAATATCCGCGTAATAATGTGTGTCTCGGCGGTGTTTGATCATATAAAACCACGAAACGGAGGAGACGTATGAAGAAGTCCTTCGCAATCTTGCTCACCGTGCTGATTGCCGTCACCAGTGCCCTGTCGCAGAGTTTCACTCTCGACTCGTTTGCCAAAGCAAAAACTGTCCTGGACCGTTCGGTCGCCGCCTACGGCGGACGCGAGGCGCTCAACGCGATCAGCAACGTGTCGATCCGGCTTGGGGGTGAGTCGGTGCACCGAAATCAGAGCCGCCGGCCCGGAGATCTCGATCGAACACCCTTCGTTGGCGAGCTGGTCATCGACTTGAAGAATTCGCGCGCGATGCAAACACAGAAAGGTCATTACCCCGGTGGCTTCGATTGGTACAACGGCTTCGTAGTCGACAACAACGTTCGCACGAGTTTCGACTTCATTCGCAAGACTTCGAACCCGCCGGGCAACATCACGCCGGCGATATTCAAAGGCAATCTTCGCTGGCTGCCTCAACTCGTCTTGTTGACTGTGCTTGAACGCGCCGACACCCTGCGCTACCTCGGCAAAACGGAATATGAAAAACGGCCGCACGAAGTTATCGATTACGTTTCGCACGATAACCTCAGGCTCGCTCTTTACATCGACGAAGCCACGGCACAGCTTTCGAAGTTCGAGTTGATTGTTCAGAACAGCTATGCCGGGGACGCACTGGTCGAGACTCGCTTTACCGGACAACGGAAAGTGGGCAACTACATCCTTCCAACCGCGCGAGTCAGCGTGCTGAATGGCGATGTTGTCAACGACTTCCGTTACGGCGACGTCGCCTTCAACACTGAACTTCGTCCCGAAATGTTCAAAGTTCCGGAAGGTTTCCGCGCCGTAACGTTCCCCACGCCAACGCCGGTCACTAAACACGCGGAGAAGGTCTATACAGCCAGTGCCGGTGGTTACAACGTTCTGTTCGTCGATTTCAA
>JAICGQ010000008.1 GCA_025923035.1 Pyrinomonadaceae bacterium
GCATGCGCGGCATTGTGCGAACTACTTTCGTCGGCCGACTTTGAATCCGCAGTCTGGTGGTCTGAGACGGGCCAAGCGTGGTGGAAGCTCGGCATCGCCGAGGCGGCCAAAGGTTGCGTCACGCACGTTCGCAGACTGGCGCTCAGCAATGGTGCTGCGAACTGGGAGGATCTTCGTAAGCTCGCCGAGATCGATCTGAGCAAACAACCTGAGAGCGCCGCTAAACGCGACCAGACGGCGACGCCAGTTGTAAAAGCCTGGGAAGATCATCGCGCCAAGTTGGCGCGACTTTGGTTTCATCTTAACAGGACGTGGGATTCCGACAATCCCGAACTCGAGAATGTTTTGGGTGATCCGGTTGCCTCCATTCTGGTTTTTCGCAAGATGGAAGGCGGTATTCCGCTCGGCAGATGGATCTCGTTCTGGAACGACCACGGACACGCGGGTGTGGCTATCGATCACTTTTTTGCCACGCTCGTAGGTAAGAAGTTTGACGAGTTTCTGTTCTCAGGCGATTACAACTACTGGTCCCTTTTCTATTTATCCGAGTCGTTTCGAAACACTCGCGATCCTGTGACCGCATACGCCGCACTCCTGCTGCTCTCTCTAACGCTAACTTCGGGAGCGGGTAGCAGTCTCACCAGTCAACAAAGAGAGGATCGGCTAAGTCAGACACGCGAGCGAATTAAGGATCTCGATTGGGTGGCGCCCGACTTTCATTTGTATGCCAACTCCGCACCAGCTTTTGCCCTTGGTTGTCGCATGGCGGATTGGTTCGTTGCGAACCGACTACCGGGACGCTTTCTGCACTTTGTGGGAAAAGAAAACCTTGGCGCAATGGCGGCGCGTTCGCCCCTCCTCAAGGAACGATTCAATACGATGGCTCGCAACGGTGGCTGGGTGCGTGAGTTTATTCCGGATCTCGATGAAACTCTGGACCACTTTTCCGCTGCTCCCGAAAGTGCGGCGCCATTTCCACCGAGTCTTCCTGCCTTTATTACTCAGGAATCAAGCACGACTCGCAGCACTCGCATCGGGGAAACTGCGTGGTCCATTCGTCGACCTAAGGAGGAGCATGATGATCAGCAGCGAGACGGCAGTATCGAGTTGAACATTGGTCTTCAGCACGATAACTCGGTGCGTCCCCTGCGAGTTCGTTTTGGTCAGTACAACCCACTTGCAATCGTTCACTCGCGGGCAAGGCAAGTGCTGCCGCAATTAATCTCGCAATTGATCGCTCAGGGTAAGCGCGTGATTTGGATTCGCGACGTCAAACAGGACGAGAGCCCGGCCGACATCGGGGCTCGTTCATGGTCCTGGACGCGAAGGAGCAGCAGTGAACGCGCAAACTTAATGACTTCATTGGGTTGGTCGCCGGCGCTGCAAGAGACAATCGTGCAGTTTATGGCCTCGTCCACGCATGTTGCTTTCCGAAAAGACATCCGCACCTGCCTCGAAGGCCTGCTTTCCTGGATTGCAGAGAATCCGCTGTACTGTAGACCGAACGCGCAACGCAGACGTTTCGTCCAATCGATCGAACAGATACGCAAAACCGGTTTTCATCTCGATGGGCCAGGCGCTCTCCGGCGTCTCACGCTCATGGCCGAAAATCTGAAGAGCTTTCTCGACGATCTGTGTCGGGCCGTTAACTGCGAAACCGGGTATTACGGAACCGAAGAACGAACACCGGAATTGGCGGTTTTTGACTCGGAAGGTGAAGGACGCCCGAATACTCTCTCCTTGTTGCTGTTTGTAGGCGGTCTAATGGGACTACTCCGCAAGCAAAATGAGCTCGATTTCAAGATCAATGCTCGTCCACGACCCCAACCAGATGCGGCAAAAGAGTCTACCGCCACTCTCGAGGAAACACAGGCAGAGTTCAAAGAGTACATGGAACGCAAGGCAGAGAAATCAGAAAGATCCTCGATTATTGGTGGAACAGTCGCGGACATGTGCCTGGTTATGTCCGTCGCGTCTAAAGACGCAATGAATAGTCTCGTTGAGTGGCTGAGCCCGGGTTCAATCGGAGCCGGTGCATGTTTACTTGTGACACTTGACCGACTTCCCGAGGCACCGGCTTTTCTAAATAGATTTGAAACGTTTGTAGTTGGCAGCTTGAGCGATCAAGAGCGACATCGATTGAGAGTCGCCGCGAACTTGTTTGCTCCTGAAATTACAGACGACTCGCCCGCAGCGATCGTCACGGTGGCGCCGCAACTCGGCGGACTTGCGATCTCATCCGGCCTGCTTTGGCCGCAGGACGATCGGAGGAATTGACAGTGGCTCTGAAAGATTGGCAGCAACACTACAGCTCAGGTCTACGGGCATGTGACGAGGGCAAATTTCAAGAGGCCCTTGGTCACTTCAACAAAGCGATATCACGCGCGCCCGATCGATGGGAGGGTTACTACGCCCGAGCCTGGGTCCAAGGCAAGATCGCGGAAGTCCCCAAAAGTGAAATTGAAGCGGACATCCTGAAGGCGATGGAGCTCGGAGGCTCCTACGCCTCCGATGCCGCCGCTTTAATGGGTGAACACAAG
The DNA here is from genome assembly GCA_025923035.1 of Pyrinomonadaceae bacterium. Lineage (GTDB taxonomy): Bacteria > Acidobacteriota > Blastocatellia > Pyrinomonadales > Pyrinomonadaceae > PSRF01. Next base: position 2,541 of record JAICGQ010000008.1, read on the forward strand.
TTTGCGGAGGAGAAGTACGCTGAGGCTTTTTCTTATTTTCTACAAAGTTTTGGGCGGTGCTCGACGCCGGCGGCCACGGAGCGAAGAATGGTTGAAGCACTGTCCCGGGCCTTATCTTCCGTAGAGCAGGATCGGCCGAGTCCGCAACAGATCCAGGTCTGTCAGGATCTGAAGAAAACACTCTACAGCCGGGCCCTGCCTTCGATCATGCAAACCGCCCTCGAAGCAGAAATTCTGGCAACTGAAGCAAGGATCCATCAAGCGCTGGGCGACCCCAAGGCAGCCCAGAGCGTGCTCCAGCGTGTCGCGTCGATAGTCCCGAATCATCCCGCGCTCTTTGACTTGAGTACTGATAACAGTGAGCCCAGCCAGGGGCCTCCGGCCACGAGCAACGAGCCGAACTTCGAGAGCATTGGTGGTCACGGACAGGAAGGCACTTTCCAGTTTGAGATGATTCGCCTCTTCGAGCAGTACTTCGGCACAGGCGATTTGGACACGATGCGCCAACGCGCCAGCATGATGAGAGACGATCCTTTGCGTCTTATTCTAATGTCAGGACCATCCGGGTGCGGCAAGACTTATATCGTGCGCGCGTTTGCCGGCGAATACCGCAAGCGCTACAAACAGCAACTGCAGATTGTCGATGTTCGACTCAACGAAGTCTTCAACCGGTACGTAGGTGAGAGCGAACGGGCGCTGACGAGATTGTTCGACCAGGCGCGCCGTGGTCAGCCGTCAATATTGTTCATCGATGAAATCGATGCGCTCGGTGGCGCACGCGACAACTCACAAGACTGGAAATCGGCGCAGACCTCTCATTTTCTACAAGAGATCGATCGAATTCGCGAGCACCAGGCTTTTGTGCTCATCATCGGATGTACAAATCGCATTTGGGAAGTGGAGTTGGCGTTGTTGCGACGGTTTGATCGGATCATTTCAGTCGAGATGCCAACGACCGAAGTCCGTCGCGAGATCTTCCTGACGAAGATTGCTGAACTCCCGGAGACCATGCGTCCACTGGACGCTGACGTCGAACGGTTGGCGCGGGAGTCGCATGGTTTGACTGCAGGTGACATTGCCAATGTCATGCGACGGGCTAAGGACGCGCTGCCGGTGGTCGGTGTGGATCAGGCAGTGCCTCGCATTACCGCTCACCAGGTAGAGAATGCGCTTAAAGAATATGGAAAGCCGATGCACGTGCGTGAGTGGGTCAGGCGTGCTGCCGAGGGACTGCGAAAAGCGAAGTTTGACGATCTTGCTGACGATCTGATCGCGAAGTATCAGCCTTATACGGGAGTTTCGATCGCGGCTCTGCAAGAGGGCGTGAATCCGGCGACGCCGATACCGATTCCTCTGAATGCGTGGGAGGAAAGACCAGTCTACGACTTTTCATTCTTCGAACTCTTTCGCCGGCCGCCACAATGAACCAGTCAGAGATAAACACGAATCTGCTGTCTCTCGCGTTGCGCGACGGTCGTGGCTCGCGCCAGAAGCCGATCTTCTGGTTAGGCGCCGGATGTTCTTTTCATGACGGCGTGCCGTTGAGTAACGCCTTGCTGAGTGAGCTGGTGCCGTCGGTGGGATTCTGGGGCAGTCCACAGTACGTGTTCGATCAGCGGTTCGAAAAGTTGACGCCATTGCAACGCGTCGAGCTGTTGCAGGGGTCGATGAACAAACCGTTGAAGGCTGACTCGCCTTATCACGATCTCACGCACATTCTGCGCGAGGGCTTCGCGGACATAGTGTTCACCTTCAACATCGATCATCTTTTGGAGGACGCCCTGCAATCTGCCGGTCTGGTTTTTGAGACGGACTATTCAGTGATCGATGTGCCGAAAACGAATGCTACCTATGTGGCCGATCTGTTGCAGCAACCGTCCGCGCCACGGATTCGTATCGTGAAGCTTCATGGTGACTATCGTCATGGAATCAACTACATGACGAGTAAAGAGATCTCCGAATACAACCCACATATTCTTGAACTCGTGCGGCGGTACTCCCAGAGCATGGCGGTTGTGTGTGGATACTCATTCTTTCATTTGAATGTCCTGACCGCGTTCAGTCGAAATGGCGGACCGTTGTACTACGCGAATATGAGTTTTCCGGACGCGCCGATGGTGTTGTCGTTGATTAGCATGCGCGACGGGCGCGTGATCGATGGAGAACTTGGTAAATTCGAGGTGTTGATGAAGTCTCTGCGCAGTTCATTAGCTTAAGAACTTATGGACGTACCAATCAGCCAGTTTGTCGCAAACCTCAAGGCCAAATCATTTGGCAAGCCGAATGCCTTACTGATTGGCTTTGAAGCAAGCGCTCGGCTATTGGGGAACGATTTGGCCTCAGTCGCGCTTAGCAAAGGACTGGGGCTGGCGAGCACCGGTGACGCTATCACTTCAGCCGAAATTCGTAGGGCGTGGAATCAGAAGGGCCGTGACGACCAGTACTCATTTCTGCGTTCTGCATTTAGCGCCAAAGCGCCAAACGAGAATGCAATTCGAGATCTCGCCTGCATCATTCGCGACGGGCGCATAGGCGCGATCATTGCGACCGATCCAGCTTGCGCGTTGCAGCAGCAGTTGGTGAGTTATCAGGTACTTGATCCGGGTGCCAGGTTCGATTGTTGTTCGGGCGTGCTCGAATATTTTGACCAGATCCGGGAGAGCTTTGGTGACGGGCCGATTTTCATCGATGCCGGTGAAATTCTGATCGAGGGACTTACGCCGCCCGTTCTCGGTTTCGATCACCTTTATGAACGGCGCATAGAAGCTATGCTCCAGAAGGCATCCGACCATTACGACAAGACGATTTGTTGGGGATGGTCGCACTACAATACAACGGTCGGAAGAATATGGACGAGCCAGGAAGGTCGGTACTACGTTTTGGGTCAAGACTCAGACAATAATCAGACCTACCTTCGTAATATCAAAAATACGTACGTGGTTGATCGAGCGAACTCACGCTCGAAAGATGTCGCATCACTCGATCTGTTGCGAGCCGTAGCACAGGATTCATGTCCCGGTGGGGAGCCCCCCCAGCGAGTGGGAGTAATTTCCGATGAACAGATAGTTGGCGCACAAACGGCTCAACCGAGGTACAATTCGTTGCCACTGTTGTGTGATGAGGCGTCTGCCGCTGAGTTCATCCGAGAGAGCCGGTTGAAACGGTTGGCAGTGATTGGCGTTAATGCGTCGTCGGTACGGAGCCGGTTGGCCTCGTTGCTTGTTCACTTGATTGTAAAGAACAAAGACATGGTCGAACACGAGACTGTTTCCCACCTGGAAGAGATCACCGATCGTGTCACCAGTTTTAAGGAGGAGCCGGAGAGCCTTTTTTGGGTTGTCGAGTTCGTCGGCGGGAAACAGCTTCCGATACTCGAACAAAAATCCTTCCAGAATTTGACTAGTAAGATAACCGAATCTTCCAAACTAAAGACTTTGTTGCTGGTTCCGTCCTTTTATGCGGAGGAAATTGTTCGAGCTACACGATCTCTCAAGCTCTCCGCCGAAACGTTAACATTCCAAAAGCTTTTTACGCCCGACCGTTTGCGAATCTGGTTACACCAGGTCTTTCCCGAACTCGAACAAGATGCGGAAGAGCGGCTTGCGGGGGAAATGTGTCGCGTCGCTCTCGAGATTGAAAATGCGGATTGGACCTCGCCTGACGGTCTCGATCGAATTCATTTCGCCCTAAACCGGTGGTCACGATCAGTCGTATTCAGAAATCAGGATCTGAGTGATCTGGAACTACTTCTCAAAACCTGGAGAAAAGCCCTTGAATCATTCGCGCAGAGGAACGGCGGAGAGCCACCTGATGCTGACGATTGGGGCATACGTCCTCTTAAAGGCAAACGACCTCCCAGACTCACACGACCTCCCGGAGTCATACGACCTCGCAGGGGCGTACAACCGGCCCCTTTACCGGACGACCTCGAAGAGTTTGATCTTCACGTCGTCAGCCGCCCTCAACGCGATCCGAAAAAAGGATCTTAATTTCGCAGGGACGGAGCGATAGCATGACAGATGACACAAGGCCACGGATCAAACAGAATGAACTGTTCATCGAGTATGGGCAACCTGTGCAACTCGTGGAGATGAACGTTGACGCAAAGCATGATGGCTTCAACCTTACCTTTGATAACGTTCGATTGTGGTCAGAAACAACGGGACAGGTGCTGATCAAGTGTCGCTTGCCTGATAAGAAGGCCGATCTGACTTTGCAATCCGAACAGATTAATGAGTCTACGTTTCGGCGTCTGATGGAGCTTTCACGGCAGCAAGAGCAGATGAGAAGGACCACTGATAACTACAAGGGGATTCCGGCCTGGCTGGAAAATAGTCTGCAACGAATATCGGATCTTAGATTGGGCCGCGACTTGTTGAACACACTCGTGCATGAGCGACTAGTCGAAATGGAAATCCCGCCGAACCGCAAGTTTGATCTGCAGAGTTATATAAACGACTCGCTGCAAAAGGAGGTAAACGAACTTACACAACATCTCCGCGTTCAACCGGATGGCATCGCGCACATTCGCAATTTGCTTCAGACTGGTGGTTCGGCAGCCAACGCGCCGATGATCCGGTACGGCCTCAACGCCGTAAACAACTGGAATGCGCCGCAGTTGCAGGATGCGCTGCGCTGGATCGCGAATCAGTTGAGTCTACCGGATGACGTTCGGAACGCAGCCGCAAGTTACTTATGATGCTTGTGTGAGCGAATGGCTAAGCCGGAGGTCGACAGGGCGACCGTTCGTATAGCGGCAAGTCTCGTTTCAAGTTTTCGGCCGTGCTGATCTGATCGGATCGCACGGCCGTTTCAATTAGCTTCTTCTGCCATTCCAGCGCGTCAGCGCAGCGACCTAATTCAGCCAACGCCATTGAGATCACAGCTCCATGTTCGAGTGATCCGCTCGCTTTGTAGGCGCGGCTGGCCAGTTCCAGGGCACGAGCCCCGTTTCGGAGTTCTACCTTCGGTGAGGTTGCAAGTAATCGCGCCAACAGGATCGCTGTTGCCGTCTTATCGGGAAAGCCGGCGTGACCTTTCTCTAAACCATCAAGCGCTTCCTTGTATTGCCTTTTCTGGACCAACAACTGGGATCGCGCTATCAGCGCCTCCTCGTTGCTCGGATCCGCGTCGACAATCTGTGTGAACTCTTCGAGGGCCTTATCGTCCTGACCCAATCGCAGGTACATCTGGGCGAGGTACGAGCGCGCGCCTGAATCACTCGGGTTCGACTTTACGACGAGTTGAAGATGGGTGGCTGCGTCTTGAAATTTGTTTTGACGCGCGAGTAGAACTCCAAGATTGTAGCGAGCGTTGGTATTCTCCGGAGCAACACGCAGAGCAGCCTCAAACTGCTCGATCGCGCCCGGGATGTCGCCCATGAGATTTAAAGTGGCGCCTAAATTGACCCGCCCGGTTACGCTCTCCGGTCTCGACACAATCGCCTTTCGGAATTGATCGGCGGCTTCCGTATACCGCTTCGCGTCGAGCGCCAAACGGCCGCGAATCAGATGCAGTCTCTCGCCCTGCACAAGCTCCTGTACCTGATCGAAGAGTGGATCAGTAACTCGCACACCGACTGTTCCTTGCAAGCGCAGGTGGGCCTTCGCTTTGTCGACTTCGCCCAAGCCGCGATAGGCCATAGCCAGCGAGTAATGAACTCGATTGGCAGCCGGCACAATCGCGAGTGTTCTTTCGAAGTGTTGGACAGCTTCGGCATAGTTCCGTTTCGAGAGCGCGGCCTGACCGAGTCCGTAATGCGCGGCCGGATCGTCTTTGGCGATCTTCAGTGCTTCGGCAAAGTGGTGTTGGGCTTCCGGCAGACGATTTGCTTCCAGGAAGATGTTTCCCAGGTTGATCGACGAGGCAACGTAGTTCGAATTCAGGCTTTGCGCTATCAGGTAGTTCTTGATGGCCTCGAAGATTCGGCCGTCCTGTTGGTCCAGCTTCGCCATTAGGTGGAACCAGCGAAAATCTTGCGTAGCGAGGCGACTCGCGTTCACATAACATTCCCTCGCGGGAGCGTTGAATGAATATGCATGAAACGTCTGGCCCAGCGAACCGTAAGCCGCGCTGAGCGTCGCATCGCTTGCGCCCGACGTTTTGACGGCTACTGTCAACGACGCCTGCTCTTTCAACAGATGTTCGCGTACTTCGACCTCGACGGTTGAAAGATCCGGCCAATGGACTGCTACCAGCTTCGATCGCGGCGCCGGCAAAACATTCTCCTGCGAACGCGCTTCGACGAGCAAAAGCGATAAAACGAGGAAGATGAGCGGCAACAATCGCATGTGATTACTTAGGAACGGTCCCTTGTTTCCACGTGTGGTACTTATTCAGTGGCGGGTTCTTCCACTCTGAAGAACTACCATCCGGCCAACGCACTCGCACCGCCTCGACGCCCGCATCTTTCCCCAATCCAACCAGCACTCGTGGATCGTTTGCCGAAAGATAACTGCCGTCGGTCCGCGCCCGACGCCGCAGCACGGCCTTATTTGCGCTGACGATCTCAACCTTCGCCCCAGGCAGATCCCGGCCACTGTCTTTGCTAACCAGGCGCAATCCAATCCATTGATTGCGATTTCCGATCTTGTTCAAGAGCAGTCTGACTGGACCATTGTTGTTTGTGACCAGAACGTCAGTATCGCCGTCGTTATCGATATCGCCGAACGCAGCGCCGCGGCTGACTTCGAGTTGCCGAAAATTTGGTCCAGCCTGGTCCATTACTTCCGTGTAGCCGCCTTTTCCGGTATTGCGAAAGAGTTGGTTCGGCTGTCCCAGCGGAAAAGGATCACCTTTGCGTATCAAGTCAGGCAGTAATTGCACTGAGCCATTCACCACCAGCAAATCGAGCCAACTGTCGTTGTCGTAGTCGAAGAACAACGTCCCAAACCCGGTGAACCGCCGACCCGGCATGCCGATGCCGCTCTCCCGGGTGCGGTCTTCAAAAACAGCGTCACCAAGATTCGAAAACAGCGTGTTCGTCTCGTCCATCAAATGCGTGATGAAAATATCTTCGGTGCCGTTTGCGTCAAAGTCTCCCGCGTCGACGCCCATGCCGGCTTCAGCCTTTCCATCCCTGTTTACGGAAGCGCCTGCCAGCAGCGCTTCGTTAGTAAAAGTGCCGTTCTTCTGATTGAGCCAGAGTTGGTTCGGGTCGCCATCGTTCGCGACGTAGATGTCTTGCCAGCCATCGTCGTTGAAGTCAGCCGAAACCACGCCCAGGCCATGACCAAACTCTTTCTCGACTCCTGCGGCAGCAGTGGCGTCATAGAATTTTCCGTTTCCCAGGTTGCGAAAAAGTCGATTACCGGGAACGCGAAAAACTCGTGGCGTGCAATAGTCTTTCGCGGTCGTGTTTGCGTAACAGGTCGGACTATTCGTGCTTGAAAACTCCGCGTAATTAACTACCATCAAGTCGAGCCAGCCATCCCGGTCGTAGTCGACGAAGCTTGCACTGGTACTCCAGCGAGCATCCTCAGTGCCGCTTTCACGCGTAACGTCGGCAAACGTCCCGTCGCGTTTGTTTAGAAACATCTGGTTCGAACGCAGATTGGTTACGTACAGATCGTTCCAACCATCGTTGTTGATGTCTCCGACGGCCACTCCCATTCCATATCCTTCAGCGATGATGCCGCTCGTTTCTGTTACGTCAGTAAAACTGATTTGCGGTCCGTTCCTGTTTACGACGAGATCATTCCGAAACAGCCGGCTCCGCGGCTTGCCTGGCCCAAGAAAAGGGAAGAGAGTTCTCCTTGGCTGGTCGGACGCTTCCAGCGTTGATCCCTGGACCAAAAAAACATCGAGATCGCCGTCATTGTCGAAGTCGAAGAGTGCGCAACCGCCGCCCATAATCTCCGGCAGGAACAGTTTTCCGGTCATGCCGTTGTAGTAATGGAACTTGAGGCCCACCTGGCCGGCGATCTCTTCAAAGATCACTGGTGATCCAGACCTCTGCGACGTGTTTGGTTCAGCCCGGTGAGCGATTTCACAGGACCAGATGATCCAAAGCACGGCGAGGACCACGAATAATTGCTTCATTAAACGCCGCTGAGACATAACGAAGTAAGGAGTATCGCAGAATCAATTACTCCCGTGAATCAGAACTTTCTTGACAGCCGAAAAGGGTTGTTATACGTTCAAGCAGCCTCGCAGGTAGCTACTCGCTTAAGTGTCCCCCGCCCTTGAGCAATCCTTAACTTACCCTTCGCGCTAAGCGCAAGGTCTTAGACGCACTTCCCGAAAACGTCAAGCAAACCCACCAATGGAGGATCTATGAAAAGCCGAAACTACTGTGTTGCGCTTCTTGTTCTGTTGTTCGTCCTCGCGTGTTTTCACACCCCCGTCATGGCCCAGGATATAGCGAAAGTCAGCGGCGGTGGTTCAACCGTAAGATTTGATGTTGCCGTTTCATATTCCTCGGCAACCGTCTCAATCTCGACTCCTGATGAGCGCGTGATTCGAAAGGAGTTCGGCAGTGGCGCGGTAGTCGAGATGTCACTAACCGATGCAAAGGGTGAACGATTCGGTGATGGCATTTACACCTACGAGATCCGCGTCGCTCCGATTTTTTCCAGCGGCGTAAAAGAAGAACTTACACGCGCGCGCGCGAAGGGCAATGAAGAAGATGTCATACGCGAAATGCGCAAGAAAGGAATTCTGCAGAGTCAGCCGACCGTGCAGTCTGGAAGTTTTTCAGTCGTCAATGGATCGGTAATCTTTCCCGGATTGATTGAAGAGTCGCGCTCGCTTCAGCGCGCTGCTGCCGGCGCCCCCGCCGCCACTACAGTACAACCAGCGCCCGCGATCAAACTCACTCCAGCCGGACAAGCCAAACTTCGACGTCACCATACGCTTTTGATGGCGCCGTTCGACTTTGTGATCGCAGACGACTTGATCGTTCAGGGTAGCGGCTGCTTTGGCTTAGACTGCGTCGACGGCGAAAGCTTTGGATTTGACACGATCCGGGTGAAGGAAAACAACACTCGCATCCAGTTCGACGACACCAGCGTGACCGCCGGCTTCGCCACGAATAACTGGCAGATCAGGGCAAATGCGCAGGGCAGCGGTGGCGGCAGTTTTCTCGCGATCGTCGATCAAGGCGCCACCGGAAATTCAGAAACAGGAACGATCGTGTTTGAAGTTGATGCCGGCGCCTCTGCGAACTCCTTGAGAGTTTCCAACCTTGGCCGCATCGGCAACAAGACCGCGACTCCCGTTCTCGACTTCCACACCAACACCAGCAACACCCCGGCACTGCGCCTCGAGCAAAACAACACCGGCGGCTTCACCGCGCAAACCTGGGACATTGGCGCCAACGAGGCCAATTTCTTCGTGCGTGATGTAACCGGCGGCTCGCTGTTGCCGTTCCGTATTCGTCCCGGCGCGCCGACGAGCAGCCTTGATATCAGCGCCTCCGGCAATGTCGGTATCAATACAGGGTCTCCTGATGCGTTGCTCCAGGTTGAGAAGAACCAGGCGACGGGCACTGAGATCCGCGTCGATAACAGCAACACGACAAATGGTTTTGCCGGAATTTATTTCAACGGCGGTTTCGCTGTCGCGAGTGGCGGTTTGGTCCAATACAACAATGTCACCGGACAGAAGAACCTGTTTGTCGCCACAGGCGGCGCCGATCCGGTTCATTTCGGCACCAACAACACGGTGCGCATGACGATCCTGCCCACTAACGGATTTGTCGGCATTGCCACACAGGCGCCGACCGACAACCTGTCGGTGAATGGAACAGCAAGCAAAAGCGGTGGTGGCTCGTGGTCGGTCTTTTCGGATGAGCGTTTGAAGACCATCAAGGGACGTTTCAACCGCGGACTCAAAGCGGCGCTGCAGTTGCAGCCGGTCCGTTACGAGTACAAGTCGGATAACGCTCTCGGCCTGAAGTCAGGAACAGAGAACATCGGCTTCGGCGCGCAACAGTTGCAGCAGGTCATTCCAGAAGCGGTCACGACGAACGCGAACGGTTACCTGCAAGTCAACAACGATCCGATCATCTGGACCATGCTCAATGCGATTAAGGAGCAGCAACAGGAAATCCAGAAACTCAAGAAGGAAATACGTCAGCTACGCGCTTCGCGCAGGCGAAAATAAGGTCGGGTGATGGTAAGTTGAGCGGGCGGCGACTCGATTGAGTCACGCCCGCTCTTTTTATTCGTAGCGCAGCGCCAGGATCGGATCGACGCGCGTGGCCCCGCGAGACGGCGTGGTCCCAGCGGCTGAGATTGGTGCGAGTAACAGGTCCGCCAGGTTCGCGCAGGCTATCAATAAGACCAAGCCCGCGATTGCCAACAACAACCAGAGCGATTGCTCGTACTTCTCGCGCAACTGAGACACTGCCCGCTGCGACCGCCGTTAACCTTGATCGGAGATAACGGATAGATCCTCCGGCGCGTTCGCTCATTGCTTAGGTGCTGGTATTTTGTTGAACTTCAAAGGCGGGAGCGAGATCGTTGTCTTACTTACATCGCCACCGCGCAGATAGTCGACCATCGTCTGCTGAACACGCGCGTCAACCACCATGCTCTCGTGGCCCGCGTTCTCGACTACGAGGTGAGTGCTGTTGCGAAACGTCCGGCGTACTTCGTCGGCTTGAAAAGGCGGAGTGTTGTTGTCCAGCGTGCCGCTGATAAAGAGCGTCGCAACGTTGGTACGAATCGGCGAACGATATTTGTCCCCGAGGTCGGGACTGCCGATTGCCTCGTCAACGCCCGGAAAAGGGAAGTTGACCATTGTGCCCAGCAGCGCTGTCTTTGCTTCTGCTTCGATTTTCGCAGCTCGCGCTTTGCTGGTACCCGAAGACGAATCCATGACCACGGTCATCAACTGAATCCCGGCGCCGTACTGGTTGTAACGTCTCTCAACAAACCGCGACAGGATGGAGTAGTCGCCCCGATGCATCGTGTAGAACCAGGCGGGAAAAATCGGCAGGTCATTCGTGTCGCCTAAATCTCGCATAATCAGAAACTGAAGACCGCTCTTTCCAACCTTCACGTCTACTGGTTTCCTGGTGCGTTGATCCGTGATTTGAACGGTTACAGGCTCCTTTTCAAGACGCGCGAGCACCTCTCTCAGCATGCCCACGAGATCGGAAACTTTGCCTTCAAGCTCGGGAGCCGCTGCGGCGAGGGCCGCAAGTCGCTTCAGTGATGCGTCGGAAGTGGAAGGTAGTTTGTTTGTGTGGTCCGGTCCTTCAGTTCCTACCAGCACGACGCGGTTCAAGTTTGCGCCGTGATACCGAATACAAGCGAGTCCCAGGTGTGTGCCATAGCTGAAGCCCACAAGGTTCAGCTTCTCGGCTCCTAATGCTTTACGCACATCGTCAACGTCATGCGCGCTTTCGATTGTGTTGTACGCCAGGATGTCTACTCCCTGGCCGCGGAAATAAGTCGCGGCCGCAACTACCCGCTCGCGGAAAGAGCGGAGTAAAGAATCGTTGTTCGCGAACACATCGAGTGGCAAGGCTTCACTCGAGAGGCGCTGTAGATTTGGTTTCGACCTGCCGATGCCGCGTTGGTCCAGCAGTATGACGTCGCCTACTTCGCGCAGCTTCATAAACGCGCGCATGTAATCCGGTACTCGCGCGATATTGATCGCCGAGGAGCCTGGACCACCGTCAAGATAGACAACCGGATAGCCGGGCTTTTCTGCGGTGCTCTTGAGTCTGACAAACGCGAGCTCAATCAAATTGCTCTTCGGTTTGGTTCGGTTCTCGCGAACGACGAGGCGTCCCAGCTCGGCGGCAACATTCTGTCCCTCGAAGGGAATCGTGAACGGTTCAAACTTCAGATCGCCGTCCTTGAGTTCCGGCTGCGGTGTTTGCGCAGTCGCGAGTGAGAAGAGAAACAACGTAACCAGGAAACTCAGCGTTTTCAGTTTGATATTCATAAGATCTACTCTCGTGGAAGTGTGAGTGCGCGCGTTTCGCGTCCGGTCTTCATGTCCCAGAATTTGATCCAGGTATCGATACCGCCCGTCAGCAGGAACTTATCGTCGCGCGTAAACGCGAGGCCATGGACGTCGAACTTCGAGCCTTCGATGGTCCAAAGCTTCTCACCGCTATCAACTCTCCACACGACGCTGTGCACGAAGACGTAAGTCGTTTGCTTGTCATCCAGCCCGCCGCCGCTCGCGGCGATCATTTTTCCGTCGTTACTGAAGACGAGGCCGCTACTCGGAAAGTTATACCCTGCTTCGGGCCGCCGCAGTGACATGCTTCGCACTTCGTGCCAGTCAGACGTGTCCCAGAGCTTCACCGTCGCATCACGGCCGGACGAGGCAAGTAAAGTGTAGTCGGGATTGAACTCTAACCGGAAAACATACCCGTCGTGTGCTTTCCAGGCCCGTGTTTCTTTCCCGTTCGCGACGTCCCACTCACTGATGGTCCCATCGCCGTTCGCCGCATAGAGTTTCTTGCCCGAGCGATCGAAGGTGACGGAATACGCCGACATGTCGATGTCCGCAGAGTTGATATGGACCAACGACCATAGCTGTTTTCCGTTTGGAATGTCCCAAACCTTGATCATGCCGTCGTTACCGGAGACGGCGAGCATCTTACCGTCCGGACTGAACGCGACCGTTTTCACCGCGCAACGGAAACCGGAAATCCTTTGCAGTTCGCGTCCGGAAGCGAGATCCCAGATTCGCGCCGTCTGATCCCGGCTGGACGAGGCCAGCAGCTTTTCGTCAGGACTAAACGTGGCGATATAAATCGAATTTCGATGTCCTGACAATGTTTTTTGCACGTTTCCGCTAGCGGCGTCGAGCAGTCGGATCTTGCCGTCTGTGGCAGCTACCACCAGCGTCTTGCCGTCCTTACTGAAAACAAGACTACCGATACCGGGTTTGGGATTAGCCGGCAGCGGCGGTGAGGGACGACAGTCAGAAAGCGTCTGTGCGTGAGCGGCGCTCTCGCTGAGCAAGAAAAATATGGCTAGACAGGTGGGAAAAACGATTCGCGGAAGCATTTGATCCTCCAGCAACTGGTGTGGTCGAGCTCGGGGAAGGCTGATTCGAATCTACAAACGCCTGTGATGACTCGGGTTCTCGAATCGTTGGATCAACCCGATCGTCTGCGCCCATCAACCCCTTCTGTAATAAAAATGTCTTAGATCGCTCATGGCAGTCCGAGTTCGGAAAACCCGGGTAGGGTTCGTGGTAAGCTGCTTTGCGACGCTGATGTCGCGCGTCTGAAATGAAATACTCTTCGCCAGCAGTGGGAAGAGATGTAATAAATATGGTCAAGTTTGCTCGACCCACTGGCTTTCAGAGGGAACTAAGAAAAGCTGTCGACGAGTACTTCAGCGCCACCGGGCTTCCTCGGCGCGACGTACCGGCGATGTATCTCAAATCCGCCGTCATCCTTTGCTGGTGCGCTCTGTCCTACTGGCTGCTGGTTTTTGTAGTGACTGAGTGGTACCAGGCGGTTCCGTTGTGTCTTTCGCTGGCTTTCGGTCTGGCCGGCATCGGTTTCAATATTCAGCACGACGGTAATCACGACGCCTATTCTAATTCGCCGTTTATAAACTCGCTGATGGGATCGACGCTGGATCTTGTCGGCGGTAGTTCTTATCTGTGGCGAATCAAGCACAACGTTATACATCACACCTACACGAACATTGTCGGCGTTGACACCGATATCGATTTGGAGCCTTTAGCTCACCTGACGGACGGCCCGCCGCCGAGAAGAATTCATCGGCTGCAGTTTCTGTATCTCTGGTTTTTCTACGGCTTCCTGGCGGTGAAATGGCATTGGTTCGACGACTTTCGAGATCTGCTGCGCCGACGAATGGGCGTGTCAAGCTTTGCGAGGCCCAAGCGATGGGAAACCGTGCGACTATTCAGCGGCAAGATTGTTTTGTTCTGTCTGATGTTTGTGATTCCGCTGACTCAGCATTCGTTCGGGACCGTGATCGTTTTCTATATCATCACCACGTTTGTCCTTGGTTTACTGCTGAGCGTCGTTTTTCAACTCGCTCACTGCGTTGAGGAAACGAGCTTCAAGAACGCAGAGAACCGAATGGGCGACTGGGCGATCCACCAGGTCGAAACGACAACGAACTTCGCTCGCCGGTCGCGTTTACTGACGTGGTATTTCGGCGGCCTGAACTACCAGATCGAACACCACCTGTTTCCCAAGATTTGTCATCTGCACTATCCGGCACTCTCACCCCTGGTCGAGCAGATCTGCGTAAAGTTTGGCGTGCGTTATTCGTCGCAGGAGACATTTTCCGCCGCCCTTGGTTCGCACTACCGCTTACTCCGCAGCAAGGCCTTGTCGTAGGGTTCTCCACTTGAATAGCCTATGCTCCGAACTGTTTTAGATGATGATCGGTGTGTTTGTAAGTGGCGACGCCCCATTCGCGCCACGTCAATGGTCCAAAGAGCGGATGGGCTGGTCCAGCGCCTTCGCTGAGGCCTGTTCCGATTCGTTCCAGGATCTCCAGCAATGCCGTGCGTTCCTCTTCAAACGACGACGTCGTACTCTCGATCTTCAACATGGGAGCTGTTGGCGCACCCTTGGGGAAGGGAAATACGTAGAGAATGAGATGCTTGAGGGGAAACACCTGAAACGCACGCTTGTTCGCGGAAGGGACGCGATACTCGTCAACGTTCATCAGCGCCGCGAGACGGAGATGTTTCAGCATGCCGGTGACGTCCATGCTGCCCCACCGGGCAGTGGCTGATGGCGACAGCGATCGCAACCTGTTTGTAAGCGCCGTTCGGTCTGCCTCGTTGAGAATTGACCCCATCGTTCACGCTCCTTTTATCTTACGGCGCCGGCTTCGTGATGATCTCCATCATTTCGACCAGCACCCGCCCCAACGGCTTCCCGAGACTTCTCCCCACACTGGTGTTCACCTGGACCGCGACCGCGATCTTGTGCTCGGGGAAGTACATCATGTCCGTCATGTAGCCGGGGAAGAAACCACTGTGACCGTACGATGTGCCCACAGCGGTTTTGCGAATGATTACTCCAAGACCGTACTTGCCTTCACGTCCAAGCATCGGCGCGGGAACACCCTCCAGCACTTGCGGCAAAAGCGACGGCGAGAATGCTTTGCCTTCATAAATCATCCGGGCCCAACGAGCGAGATCGGCCGCAGTCGAAGCATAGCCGCCGCCGGTCCATTCAAACTGCGGATTGATCGCGAACTTCCCGTTAACAATCATCGCGTCTGTACCGCCAAACGGATTGTTCGGACCGGCATAACCCTGGACCACGCCTTTCAAACCTGGTCCATCCTGCGGAATGGTGTCGGTTAACTTAAGCGGTTTGATGAGCCGTCTGTTTGCCTCATCGTAAAACTTCTTGCCGGTAACTTTTTCGATGATCATGCCGAGCACGATGTAGTTCGTGTCGGAGTAGTCCCAACCTTTGCCGGCCTCGAACGGCGCTTTCTCATCCAGCAAGTAGGCGACAAGCTCCGCGGGCTTCCATATCTTGTCCGGGTTCGCCGTGAGGTCTTTCGTAAACTGCTCTTTGAATTCATAACGAACCAGGCCACTCGTGTGATTCATCAACTGCCGCACCGTAATGTCTTTCGCATTCGGCAAACGCGCAAACCACGGCTCACGTCCGAGATACTTTTCGATCTTGTCGTCCAGGCCGATCTTGCCTTCGGAGATCAACTGCAAAGCCGTCGCGGCGGCAAACGTTTTTCCGACGCTGCCCGCGAGCATGCGATCGTTTGGCGTCATCGGCTTCTTCGCGTCGCGATCGGAGAATCCAACCGCTAGGCCGAACGATTCGCCATTCGCGAGTACGACGCCGAGTGTCGCGCCAGGAAAGCTGGCAGCTTTATGCCACTCGTCAAGTTTGAGTTGAAGCGCGTTTTGTAAAGCAGTTTTATTCTGAGCTTGAACCGCGCCGGCCAGGAACAAGCAGAGGACAAGGAGGGTAATTGTTTTCCGCATGGACTTAGTTGGGTGCAAGTGGAAGTCTATGATTCTTCACGGTCTGGCAAGGTTTCAATTCGATCTCGGATTTTATCGCTTCTGCTTCCCGCCTGAGTTTTACGCGCGCGCCGGCTGATGCGGATTGCCGTAACGACGCAGTGGTATCTTCGCTGCCGATCTTTGCGATCGTCCAGTAACGTCCCGGCGGCACGTGGTCCAAAGTAAACGAACCATCGTCGGCGACTGTAGTAGCGAAAAAGCGCAGCACGTCGTCAGCTTTTTCTTTCTCCGCAGGCATCACGTAGAAAACGATCCGCCCCGAGCGTCGATCTTCCGGTAACTCGACTTGTCCGCGAATCGACGCCGCTCCTTCAGCGAGTGTCGCCTTTATTCCTGTCACGCGTTCTCCGGATGTCAATACTAATAAGTTGCGCGAGAGATCTTTGGCGTCATTTGGGCCCGGCAGTGTCAGCGATCGCAGATACCAGAACGGCGCGAGAGTGCGGATGTCAATGTTGTATTGACCCTCGGTCAGATTACGCAACTGGAAACGGCCAACCGCATCCGCCGACACTCGTGGCGAGTTATTAAATGGATGCGGCTGATTGCGCTGAATCGAAACGAGCGTCTCTTCAAACACCGGACGCCGCTTGTCTTTGCATTCCGGAATCGCCGACGGTTCCAGCAGCACGACGCCCGCAACTGACGCGAGCGGTTTCACAATCAGTTCAATGCCGGAAACGTCTGCTCCTTTGACGGTGATTCGCTTTGGCTCCGAAAGGAGCCGCTCCCCGGCGCCGAGATCGTATTCGGCCCAGATAAAATAATCACCGTCCGCCACGCCTTTCAGATCGAAGCCTTTCACGCCAGCTCGTTGATAAGTGGACATTCTAAAATCCAATGTCGACTTAACTACGCGATCGAGGTTGATGTTGATCCATGGCGCGTCCGTCTTTGCCGGGACGGTAACGTTTCCGCTGACCGCGTGACCGTCGGTTCCACGATAGCGAATGTCGACTGTGCGTTCATCTCCGGCGGCGAGTGATATCTCTTCAGCCGTGTCTCTCGTGGAGGATGGTGCAAAAGTTGGCGCATCGTTGTCGTAGGCGGTGGCTCCCGATCCGGAAAATCCTCGACCCCCCGCGAAAACGACATAAGTGCCCGGCGCCAAACCAAAGATCCTGTAAACGCCACGATCGTCGGTTAGTCTCGTGGGCGACGGCACGGCTAGTGTCGGCTGGCGGCCGCTCGAATCGCGGATCATTAACGCGCGCACTCGCACGCCGACGACGGGATCGTCGTCCTCAGTAACGATCTTTCCCGTAATCACGCCGCCCTTGATCATGTTAAGTGTGACCGAATCGCCGACTCGATAAATCTCCTGTTCCGGCTCGGCAGGTACGCTGACGTAAGCAGGTGCGCTCGCCTGAACGCGATACATTCCGGGATCCAATCCTTTCACTTCGAAGTCGCCGTTGTCATTGGTCGGCACACCGCGAATTTGGCGAGGCGCGTTGACGCTGGACACGCTCACGGTCGCGTTAGTTATCGCTTGTCCGTCAGAGAGCACGCGTCCTTTGATCGATCCGAGTTTGCTGCCGGCAGGCGTCTGCGCCATTGCGCAATGGCACGCCAGGAAGGTGGCGATTAACAGTAGGACCAGGTTACGTGTAGTGAACATTGCGGAAAGTTTTACGGACCCGGTTTGTGCTTTGCGCTGACGTCGAGCGTAACCGTTATCTCAGTGGCTACTCCATTCGAGGTCACAATCGCTTGTCGTGCGGACACGGCCCCGCCCTGCAGGTAAGCGTTAACACCGAGTTCCCAATTGCCGGGCGGCACACGTTCAAACACGAATTGTCCGCGCGCGTCAACGCGTGTGTGTCCGATCGTCAACGAACTGCCGGGACGAATAAAAGCGGCGTCAAGGTATGTGCCCGAAGGCAGTGGCCCGCCTTCGATCCGAACAGTTCCGCGAATCACTCCGGTGCCGTAACCAAGCACCAGCCGAACACCGGAAATGTTTTCGCCCTCTTTGATCTGGAAACCCTGGCTCTTATCGGCGCCGTTGTGTTCTATCGCGAGCAGAACAAAGTCAGGCGTCACAGTCCGGTCCCTGGCGTTCACTGAAATCGTCAGCTTGCCCGGACGCAACGAACTGATCTGAAAAGTTCCGTCGGCCTTTATGTCGCTGTTGCTTATCATGCCGACGGAATTACCTTCGCTCATGTAGGTGAACGCCTGGAGTTGTACGCGCGACAGTTTCGCCAGGATCGTCCGGTCGTCTATTCCCTCGACGATGACGTTCCCCGACATTGTGGCGCCACGACGGACCTTGACCTCGATATCACTGACGTCAGCATCGCGAATGACAAACGACTCCGACGATCCGAAATAACCGCTGCTCGCCCCGTCGGTGATACTGACGGCATACGTGCCTGGCGGAAGGTTGTCGATTTGAAATGCTCCGGTGCTCGTGGCAACACTGCGTAGACTTATATACCCGCGCGACTGCGTCTTGTCTGAAAGTATGGTGAGACCAAAACTGATATTCGGTGCAGGCTGCCCGTTGCCCGCATCAACAAAACGACCGCTTGCTGAATGGCCCGTCAGCGAACGCGCGACAGTTATGTCGACGTCATTAGCTTCACCGCCCTCGGCGAGCTCGACTACTCGTGCTTTTGCTTCGTCAGTAACGTCGGGATGGAATGTTTGCGTGTAAAACCTGCGTCCGCTGATGGTGGCGAACGCGGCAAACTGTGCGTCGCCAACCGCGACCCTGTAAGTCCCGCCGGGTAAGCCATACGCTCGATATATTCCACGATCGTCGGTGCGAACTTCGTTGAGAGTGGAGTTAACAAGTGGCTGCAATTTTTGCTGAACGGTGATAATGCGAACGCGCTCATCGGCGACGGCGCGTCCGTTGGAATCCGAAACCTTGCCGGTGATCACGGCGCCGCGCGTCAAGGTGAAATCGATGTTTTCGGCAACGTCGTCCTCCAGGACCGAAACACTCTTTCCCAGCGGATACATACCTGTCGCCTCGGCAACGACGAACGTGGGTACGAACGGCCAGACGTAGTACGTTCCGGGACGAAGATTCGAGATCCGGTACCGTCCCTCATCATCGGTTTTGGCGCTCAACGTGAGTCCCGATCCTGACAAAGCGTCTCCGCTAATCGATATCGTGACTGTCACTCCAGCGACGCCTTTATTCGCCACGCTGACGCGGCCGGTGATCGACCCGCCCTTGTTTGCGTTCTCCTGCGCCGAGACGAGGCCAAAGCAGGTAAGAAGAATTGCGGTGAGTAAAGCAAATCGGATCGACAGTCTCATTTCGCGATATTATAGCCTGCGTTCATTCTTAAGTGTTCCCCGAAATAGGTTTAGTGAACCTTTTCTTTGACAGCCTCGTAATGCGGTAACGTCACCCAACATTTACTCGAGACAGACGAAACAGCAGCCTTAACACTCGGGTAGATGCTCCACCTTTCACTCTGAGGTAAACATTATGTTCCGCACATTGATGCTGTCCGCCGCCTGTCTTTCCATTTCCATTATCACCCTTGCCCAGCCGGCTGATGATCGACCGCTGCTGATCAGCCGTGTCTCCATCAACCAAACACACATCGCCTTCACGTACGCGGGAAAGATTTGGCTGGTCGAACGCACCGGCGGCGCGGCTAAACGCCTTACGAATACACCGAACGACGAGACCATGCCCGTGTTTTCACCCGACGGGCGGCGCATCGCGTTTTCGCGATCGAACGGAAACGATTGGGACGTCTTCATCGCTCAGGCAGACGGATCCGGCGAAGCCGTGCGCGTAACGATGATGCCCGAAGATGATTTCGTCACCTCGTGGTCGCCCGATGGACGCGAGGTCATCTTCGAAACGACGCGTGACGAGGAGTCTGTGACTCGTCTTTATAAGACTTCCGCCGAGCGTCTCGCACTCGCAACCGCGCTGCCGCTCCATCAAAGCTATTCCGGTGCGATGTCGGCCGACGGCCGAATCGCTTACAACCCGCGATCGGGAACCGACGACTGGCGCTACTACCGCGGTGGTTTCGCGGCGCCGTTGTGGATAGCCGATTTGAAATCGGGAGCGCTCGAAAAACTCTCCAACGGAACTTTCAACGATCGAAATCCGGTGTGGGTCGACGACAAGATCTTTTTCATTTCCGATCGCTCGGGAATCTACAACCTTTACGTTTACGAAACGAAGTCGAAGAAGACCCAGCAACTGACAAAATTCGCAGGTCAGGGCGTTCGCATTGCATCTGCAACGAAAGACGCAGCCGTTTATGTGCAGGGCGGGCGAATCCACCTGCTCGATCTGGCGACGAACAAAGATCAGATCGTGAGTGTTTCAGTATCGCCTGACACGTCGGAGCTTGCGGTTCGTAACGCCAGCGCGATGCGCTCGCTGGAGCAGTTACTACCTTCAGCTACAGGCGACCGGATCGCCTTCGGAGCTCGAGGCGAAGTCATTATTTTCGACACCGCAAACGGATCGTACAAGAACCTTACCAACACGCCGGGAGTTGCCGAGCGCTATCCCGTGATCTCACCCGACAACAAATCGGTTGCGTACGTTTCGGATGAATCCGGCGAGTACGCGCTTCACATCCGTTCGCTCGAAAACGACGCGGTGAAGAAGATCAGCATTGAACAAAAGCCGTCGTTTTACTGGGACCTCATGTGGTCGCCTGATTCCAGCAAACTCACGTTCCCAGACAGGCGACTCGGCCTCTGGTTAGTTGACGTGAACTCGGCAACCGCGCTGCGCGTTGACAGTGCCACTTACTCGGCGCAGGAATCATTTACGCCGAACTTTTCGCCCGATTCGCGTTTCCTCGCTTATTCGAAACGTCTGAAGAACCGTGCCGCGGCGGTGTTCATTTACGACGTCGGACGGAAGAATTCGATTCAGTTAACTGATGGCATAACCCATGCGCAAACGCCCGTATTCGATCGAAACGGAAAGTATCTTTACTTTCTTTCGAGTCACAATGCCGGCACGACCGAGTTTAGTTGGGGCGTGCTGAACGGAATACTTGCCAATCCGCTGATCGTGCGACGAGTTCATGCAGTCGTTCTGTCGAACGATGACGCGTCACCGCTGTTACCAAACGGTCAACCGAATCCGGATGCGAAGGTTGGTGAGATCGCGCCCGCGACCAGGATTGATTTCGAAGGAATTCGATCGCGCTTCATTAACTTACCGCTGCCACAGCGCGACTATTCGCAGTTGACATCGGGCAAAGCAGGGAAGTTGATCCTGACGTATCGAGAGTGGTCCGGTGATCCGAGCGGTCCGACACAAACCGTGATCTCGTCGTTTGATGTTGCGAAGGGCGGCCAGATGCAGAAGCTAGTCGACGGAGTTAACGCCGTCGACATCACTGCCGACGGAAACAAGATCCTTTTCCGCAAAGGCAGAGACTTCTTTCTCGTCTCGACTGAAGCGCCGCCAAAGCCTGACGAAGGCAGACAGGACTTCAGCAAGATCGAGGTGCGCGTCGTTCCCGCTGAGGAATGGCGTCAGATGTTTCACGAGTCGATGCGGATCATGCGTGACTGGTTCTACGATCCGAACTATCACGGCCAAAATCTCGCGGCACTCGAAACCGAATACGCGGCCTACTTGCCGACGATCGTTCGTCGCAGCGATCTCAACCGACTGATGCAACAGATGCTCGGCTACGTTTCCGTCAGTCATCTGGGCGTGGGCGGCGGGGATGTGCCGGCGCCGGCTGGCGGCGGCAATCGCATCGGGCTGCTCGGCGCGGACTACGAGATCGCCGATGGTAAGTATCGCTTCAAGAAGATTTACCGTTCGATGCCGTACTCGTCACCGGCGGGAACATTCAACGCTCCGCTGGATCAACCAGGCGTAGTTGTTCGCGAAGGTGATTACCTGCTGCAGGTCAACGATCAACCGGTCGACGCTCAAAAGAACGTGCTCACTTATTTCGAGAACACGGTGGGCCGGCCGACGAAGATCACGGTCTCGGCAACCGCTAACGGCGCCAACGCTCGCACGTACACCGTTTATCCCGCTCTCGGCGAAAACCGTTTGCGGCGTGCTAACTGGGCTGAAGAAAACCGCAAGCTGGTTGAAAAGCTTTCCGGAGGCAAGATTGGTTACATCTTCATCGAGGGTTACGGTGGTGAAGGTATTGCGAACGCAATTCGCGGAATGACGGGATACGCAGACAAGTTCGGCGTCATTATCGATCAGCGTTTCAACGGTGGCGGTATCACGCCTGATTACCTCATCGAATGGATGGCGCGCAAGCCGCTCTACTACTACATGTTTCGCGGCGGAGACGACATCGCGACGCCGGTGAACCCCGCACCACCGGTAAAGGTGATGCTCATCAACGAGCTAAACGGTTCGGCCGCTGAAACGGGCGCGTTTATGTTTAAGCTCGCGAAGGTTGGACCAACTGTCGGTAAACGCACTTTCGGAGGAGGTATCGGACCGTATTACTTTACGCCGCCATTGATTGACGGCGGACAAGTGCGGCTTCCTAATCGCGCGGCGTACGATCCGAGTGGCTCAGGCTGGGGCATCGAGAACGTCGGCGTCGCTCCTGACTTCGAAGTCGAGATCGCGCCTGCTGATATCATCGCCGGCCGCGATCCGCAGCTTCAAAAAGCTGTAGAAGTTGCGCTGTTGCAGATCTCGAAGAACCCGTTGCTGGTGCCCAGGCGTCCGGCGTTTCCGGTTCATCCCGGTGAACAGAATAAGGCGGCCGAAGTAGCGATGTCTTCGCTGCCGCAAGCGGGATCCGCATTTCCTGCTCCTGCGCCGAAGACTGAAGCGCCGGCTGTAACGGACGGGAAGTTTGCCGCTCTGGTTGGAAGATACGATGGCGGTGGATTGGGCGTGCTGGTTGTGAGGCAGGAAGGAGACAAACTGTTTGCTCTCGATCCTGGCGGACAACGCATCGAACTGGTGCCCGAGGCCGCGGGTGACAAATTCATAGCGCAACCAGTCGGCGGCGCAGTCAGTTTTGAAAAAGACGCGGGTGGGAAAGTGACTGCGATCGTCGTGACGCTTCCGGACGGACGGATCGTCAGGGGCAGAAGAGCACCTTAATCATCCGCCAGCGCTAAGTTCAGGCGACGCTTTGTCCAGGCATCAAGATGTTGTCCGGATCGAAGCGTCGCTTCGTGCTTACGAAATAGATCTCAGCCCTCATGTGCTCGTCCTTCAAATTGCAAGCCTCTTACATCGGCTTTTGAGAGCAGTTAGCGATAACTCCAAAGTGTTATCGAGAATTACCTGAATCGCTGGATTCGCACTCACCTCAGACAAGCTACACTCCTCAAAAAAACGAAAACGGTGCGACAGGAATTCATGCTAACGACACGTGAAGCTAAAGCGATCATCTCCGCCGCTGAGACGAAAGCAAATACGATCAACGTTCCGGTCATCATCGCGATCCTCGATGCGGGTGCGCATCTAAAAGCGTTTCTCCGAATGGATGGAGCAGTGCTGGGATCGATCGACATCGCAACCAAAAAGGCGCGCACCGCGGTACTCTTCGAGATCAACAGCGAACTCGTTTGGGAGTATTGCAAACCCGGAGCACCCGCGCCCTGCCTCGAGCTGACCAATGATGGGCTCGCGCCCTTCGCGGGCGGCATTCCTCTGAAAAACTCTGACGGTGTGTTGCAAGGCGCCGTCGGTGTCTCCGGCGGCTCAGTCGCGCAAGACTTTGAAATCGCGCAGGCAGCCGCCGCCGCTTTCACCAACAAGTAGTTCGGTTCATCTTCAAATCAATTATCGAAAGGAATAATGATGTCTAAGACGATTCTTATCACAGGCGCAGGTTCTGGTTTGGGCGAAGGCGCCGCAATTGGCATGGCGCAGAATGGCCACAACATTATCGCGACGGCGCAGATCTCGCCGCAGGTCGCGGCACTCCGCAACAAGGTCGCCGAACTCGGGTTAAAGAATGTCCGCGTCGAGAAACTCGATCTAATGGACAAATACGATCTTGCGTTCGCGCAAAGTTGGGACGTCGACGTGCTCTGGAACAATGCCGGTTACGGCGAAAGTGGACCAGTTTCGGAAATTCCGATCGATCTCGTGCGTTACAACTACGAGATCAACGTCTTCAAACCGCTCGAACTGACGCAGGCGTTTATCAGGAAGTGGGTGGCCGCGGGCAAGAAGGCGAAGATCGTCTTCACGTCGTCGATGGGTGGATTATTCACGCCCGCAGGGTGGGGGACTTATGTTTCGACGAAGCACGCGCTCGAATCTATTGCTGAGGCGATGGCGCAGGAGCTGGCGCCGTTCGGTATCAAGGTCCAAACGATAAATCCCGGCGCGTATCTTACCGGCTACAACGAGACAATGGCTGACACCGCGTTTCGCTGGCTGGACGACTCGAAGAACTTCACCAAGCGCGACGTGTTGCGCAAGACGTTCGACGATCTGCTGGCGACGCCCGAAGGCCATCTCGATCCAAAAGAAATGATCGATCGCATGATCGAGATCGTTCCCGCGGACACAGGCAAGTTCCGAAACGTCGTTCCGAAATTCGTCGAAGACATGCTGAAGGAATCGCAGGTCAAGGCTTGGGACAACCGGATTTGACTGTGGACCAGGGAGGATCGAGATGTTAAGCAAAATGAACATCATGAAATTGTCCATAGTGCTGGTGCTGATCGTCGCAGCGGTTGTGTCGTTGCAATCTGCAGCCGAAGTTCGAGGAGAAATAAAGATGACTGAGGAAGTTGAGGCGCGAAACAAGGCAGCAGTGCTGGCTGGTTTCGAAGCCTGGAAGGCAGGCACGGGAAGTCCTTACGACCTGCTCGCTGAAGATGCGCAGTGGACCATCGTGGGCCACTCCCTCGCGTCGAAGACCTATCCCAGTCGCGAAGCGTTTATGAGCGAAGTAATTCGCCCATTCAACACGCGCATGAGCGCCGGTCTGAAGCCCTCGATCCGGAACATCTATACTGACGCCGACACGGTGATCGTGTTTTTCGACGCGAGCGGCACGGCCCGCGACGGTAAGACATATGCGAACACCTACGCCTGGTTTCTCGAGTTGCGCAACGGCAAGATTGTTAAGGCGTCCGCATTCTTCGACAGCGTGGTCTTCAACGAGTTCTGGCAGCGCGTCAGACCCGCGTAAGCTAGTCGTGGGTTAGTAGGAACGCTGGCAGTTCGCTGACGTTTTCCAGCACTGCCAGCGGTTTGTATTCGTCGAACTGCGACCGGGAAGTGACTCCGGAGAGTACGACGATGAGCGGGACGGCGGCTCTTTTCGCGAGTTCAGCATCGACAACGCTGTCGCCGACATAAACCACTGACTCAGGCGAACACCCAAGCTGCGAGATCGCTTCGAATAGTCCTTCCGGATGGGGTTTAAATTGTTCCACGTCCTCGCCGCCGATCACCACGTGAAACCCATGCAGAAGCGATTCGCGTTTCAAGACTTCCTGTATGCGACGGCGGTACTTCGTCGACACGATGCCCAACCGGAGACCGCTTTCGCGGAGCGATTCAACGGTCGAAGGAACCGAGTCGTAAAGCTCGGTGAGGCCCACCATCACTTCATCTGCTCGCTGTACAAACAGCCGGTAGAACTCTTCGCAGCGATGCGGTTCGTGATGCTCAGCGAGCGTGAGGAACGTCTCGTGCAGCGATAACCCGATCGTGCGACAAGCGGCTTCAGCCGGCACGCAATCCAGTCCCATCTCGGTAAGCGCGAAGTTGATGCACTCAATCGCGCCTTGAGATGAATCGGCTAATGTGTAATCGAAGTCAAAGACGACAGCGTCAAAACTGTTGGGTTTCATTCAGGAGGTCGGTTGCGCCTCAATGTAAAAGTTTCGATTGACCTCGAACGTCTTGATCTCTTCGGGAAAATCGAACGTCTGTTCCTGTTCGGTTGGCGTCAGTTTCACTTCCTGGCCGTTGATATTGACACGTAGCGGCATCGCGAATCCCTTCACGACCTTTTCATAATGAAATGAAACGGACTTCCCGTTCAGTTTGTATTTCAACACCGGAATCATCGTCGTCCGCAGGTATTGATCGAACACTTTGCTGAGATCGATGCCGGCGTTCTTCGTGATGTACGATTCGATCTGTTGGGTGGTGACGGTCTGGTGCCAGAAATCAGCGCCGAGTCCACGAAGGATCGAGAGCCACTTCGCGTCGTCGTTTATGAGGTGGCGAATCGTATGCAGCATGTTCCCGCCTTTGGGATACATGTCGCCGGAGCCTTGGCGATTCGATCCGTAATTGCCGATCACCGGCCGATCGTTTCTAATGCCCCGGCGTGTGCCGATCACATAGTCTTCCGCGTCCTTCTTCCCGAAGTGATACTCGACAAAAAGATTTTCCGAGTAATTGGCGAAGCCTTCGTGAATCCACATGTCGGCGGCGTCCTTCATCGAGATGTTGTTGCCAAACCACTCATGCGCCGATTCGTGAACGATAATGAAGTCGAACTTGAAGCCAACGCCGCAACCGCAAGGATCTCGCGCCAGGTAACCGTTAGTGAACCAGTTGCCGTACGTCACCGAGCTCTGATGTTCCATTCCGGGATACGAAACTGAAACGAGCTTGAAGCTGTCTTCATAAAACGGATATTTGCCGAACCAGTGTTCGAACGCCTCGATCGTGCGCGGCACCTCTTTGAACCACTTCATCGCGGCCTGCTTTTGATGGGCCAACACCCAGTAGTCGAGATCCAGCACGCCGCCCTTGCCCTGGTATTTTTCAGAGAAGTTTACGTAGTTGCCGATATTGACGTTGACGCCGTAGTTATTGATCGGGTTGACGACTTCCCAGTGATACGTTTTCTTGTTCGCGGCGACGTCGTGATCCGTTTTCTTCAAGCGGCCGTTCGAAACGGCAACGAGTCGCTCGGGCACGGTTACGCTGGTCGTCATGCCGCGGTCCGGTTCGTCCGCCCCGTGGTCCTTGTTGGGCCACCAGATACTCGCGCCGATCCCCTGGCACGTGGTGACGATGAAGTGCTCGCCGAGATCGTCTCGACCCCAGGTGATTCCGCCAACCCATGGTGGATTTCTGCTTACAACGGGAACTCCTTCGTAAAACACCTGGACC